>CAHJXH010000277.1 GCA_903644075.1 Sphingobacteriaceae bacterium
ACCTTTCTGATACCGCAGAAAATCAAGGAGCATTTACCTTAGTTCCGGGCTTTCAGCGTAAAATTGATGCCTGGCTCGAGGCTTTGCCCGAGGGTGTTGATCCGCAGAAACAAGATCTGTATGCTTTAGGGCCCAAGCCGATAGCAGCAAATGCCGGAGATTTTATTATCTGGCACCATGCATTGCCACACGGCAGCAGCCCTAATACGGCTACCCTGCCACGTTTTGTGCAATACATTAATTATGAACCTGCCGATTAAACTTTCAGTCCGCTAAACATACTAAATAGCATAACGCATAATACTATTAGCGTAATAAACACATATAGTTTGTCTTTCTCTATCACAAAGGCAATCAGCGAAAATGCGATTCTTAATATCGGTGTTGCAATAACAGCTAATACACCTAATTGTATAATATCAGGTGCGTTAAAATTACGCACTCCATTTATAATGCCTTTGACTGTGGTGTAACTTGCCCCTTCGCCGGTAAATGTGTGCCTTAAGGGTACCGCTAATTGGCCTTGCTGATATAGATAGATTGAGCCGCCTACAAACACAATAATACTGGCTGTCATTACACCATACCTTAATAATTCGCCTATTAATTGTTCAACGTCTTTATCTACCCAAAAACTTTTTGAAATTACTTTTTTCATGATGCTGATGATTAAAATTTATGATTGTAACCGTTGTATATCATCTCAACAGCTACAAATGTTATAGCCAGGCAAAATATCAATCGCAAAGCTTTAGGATCTATCCTTGTTAATAATTTCGATCCGGTAAATGCTCCGCCAAGTACACCTAATATGACCGGGAATGCCAGTCCAGGATCCATGTAACCTCTTTGCAGGTATACCACCGCGCTTGCCGCTGCAGTAACCCCTATCATAAAATTACTGGTAGTAGTTGATACCTTAAACGGAATGCGCATGGTTGAATCCATCGCCAAAACCTTTAATGCGCCGGAACCGATGCCCAGCAAACCCGATAGTATGCCGGCCAGCGCCATGATGGAGAACCCCGCTCCCACATTCTTTAGTTTGTATTCAACGTTGCCTTCTTTGGTTGGATAGCTGTTATTCAGCTTTAGCAGGTAAGATAATTTGCTGCCTTCTGTTAAAACTTGCTGATTTTTCTTCCGCATGGTCATTGCTGCCGAAAAGATCAGGATGCTGCCAAACATCATGGCTATCGTATTAGTTGGGGTGTACACCGCAATTAAGGCCCCTACCACTGCCCCTATGGTAGTGGCTATTTCCAGAAACATCCCCAACCGTATATTCGTGATTCCCTCTTTAACATATGCACTTGCCGCGCCCGATGATGTTGCTATAGATGCCAGTAATGCCGCACCGATAGCATAACGAATATCAATATGAAATACCAGCGTTAATAAGGGAATAATTACTACCCCACCGCCAAGGCCGGTTAATGAGCCGACTAATCCTGCCAGGTATGCTCCCGCCAGCAGAATAATGCAAAATGTTAAAGTTGTCATACTATGAGTTTTCAATCAACCATTTAAAGGCCGAATAATATGGTGCAAACATAAATAACAATCTTTGTAAAAACAATTAAACATATGATGTTTAAATAAACACATCATATGTTTAATTGTATAATACAATATAATTACAATCATAAAAGTCTGATTAATTGAATTTTAATAATTCAGAATTTCGAAAATAGTCCTTCTTCACATTACAAATTATGACATTGTATTTAAACATCGTATGTTTGTATAACAATTTATCAGAATACCAATTGAAACTCTACGATAAGATAGTTGAACAAATAAGGAAGGACATTGCCGGGGGAAAATACAAACCGGGCGAGAAAATCCCTGCTGAGCCTGAGTTGATGAAGCTTTATGATGTGGGGAGATCAACCATCCGTGAGGCGATAAAAACACTGGCTATATCTGGGATATTAAAGGTACAACAGGGTTCTGGCACGTTTGTAAATAATAACTTTCAGTCGGTAAGTATTGAACAGCGATTGCGCCGTGCCGATTTTGATGATATTAATGCCGCACGGTCTTTATTGGAAAAAGAGATTGTAAAACTGGCCACAGAGAAACATACCGAAGCCAATATATTAGAAATGGAACGCAACCTGGCATGGCGTAAACAAGCTATAAAAGCAGAGAATGCGGAAGAATGTGCCGAAGCCGACATTGCTTTCCACGTTGCTATTGCCGATGCCTGCGCTAACCCGGTACTATCAGATCTTTATCAAAGCTTTGCCTTGATTATGCGTAACTTCTTTTCTGCCCGGGATACACAGGGAATCAGCCACTTTGCTATGAATCATCATTTGCATGAGGATCTGCTTAAAGCCATTAAAAGCCGCAAGCCTACCCTTTCGCAAAAAGCGTTTCAAAAAATCCTCGATAATAATTACTAGCGCGAGTAAAGCAGCTTGTAGACTTCGTGCATCTGCAATGCTTCGCCCATCGCAATATTTAAGTCGCGCCACTCGGTTTTGGTAAATACGAAGTTAATATCCTGATTGGGTGTACAAACCACTGCCCGTTCAGAACCATCGGGAAATGGAAAACTTCGATCGTCGAAATTCAATTCACTCGTAAACTGATGGAACGCGGCCATCTGATCGGGCGAAAAACTAAGCATCAGGTTTTGATGCCATATACTCATCATTCCACATTCGGGGCAGTCGCATATTACTGCTGTTCCGCTTTTAGCTAATACTCTGGTTTCACACATGGCCATGTTATTTGGTGCCTGCATTACCTGCGGCGCATGCTTGCTATGCCGCAGGTAACCAGGACTTTTAAGTTTAATTATTTAGCAGTGCTTTCTGTAAGCAACGTTCTCCAACCTTCGCTTTCAGGGATGCCGGGTTTACGCTTGCCAAAAAATTGGACAATTGTATTACCTTCTTTATCAAACACCTCTATGCTGTGTACCCAACCATCATTAGTTGGTTTTTTAACCAGCCAAACGGTGTCGATGCCATCCAAACGCAGGTGCATGTTAAAGTCGGGATCAAGCACGTTAAACCAAGGGCCGGTTTCTACCAGTTTAACAACAGGGCCGGTGTGGATCTGGATACAACCTGCACTGCCGGTAAATACCATAATTTCCTGTCCGTTTTTAGCAGCATTTTCAAGAATATTTTTCAAAACCGCAACTTCAAGTCTCATTGCATAATCCTCCGGCGCTAAACGTAAAGCTTGTGTACGGGTAAGCTGGTATTTCTTCAATAATGGATGGAAATCGTGCGTATCCTGTAAAGCTTTCCAGCCTTCCTGAAACTCGTTAACATTGATCTCGTTATCTGGCAACTCAACTACCGGCGCGGATGCAGGCAATACGGCTAATGTTTCCTGCTGATCTTCTGCTGTATATTTCGCTACCAGTTCCTGATAAGCTTGTTTGTCGCTGTCCTCAATCAGGTAAATTTTGTGTACCGCCTCTCCGCTTTTATCGAAGAATTGTAAGCTATTGCGATCTGATTCATTAACCGCAAAACCGAAAGCCCACTGGCTCATAAATAAACGCAGGTCGATATCAGGCGTAACCACCAAACCGATGTGGCCATTAAAGGTTGCTTTTTTGTAGATGCCTTTACGCTCATGTACGCAATAGTCGTTACGGGTTAAAGCCATTACTTTACCCAACGTGTTTACTTCTTTTAAAAGTTCGGGGAACTGGTTGTTCAATCTAACCACATTTTCGCCGATGCCTGTATTTACCAGATCAGCTTCGCTAACACCCAATTGTTTTGCTGCGTCACGGATCCGAACTTTAGGATTTTGTTCTTTGAAAGCGTCCCATTGCGCTTTTATAGTTTGTGTTGTACTTTCCATACTGTTTTAGTTTACGAGTTATAATTAATTCGGCCAGTGGTAATTACCAGCGGACAGTTAAAGTTTTCATTTTTCATCAATTGCACCTTAATACCAAAGGCATCGTGCAGGTTTTCGCAGGTAACCACTTCTTCGGGGTTGCCTAAAGCCTGCACTTTTCCTTGTTTCAGGATCATGATCTGATCTGCATAAGCAGATGCCAGGTTAATATCATGCAGGATACAGATCACCCCATATCCCCTATCAGCCATATCACGTGCCTGCATCAGTAGTTGTTGCTGATGCAAAATATCTAGACCGTTAGTAGGCTCATCCAAAAACAACCAGCCATTCGGCACGTCCTGAATCTGGGCGATAACACGGGCCAGTTGTACGCGTTGCTGCTCGCCACCCGATAGGGTTTCGTAAGTACGACCGGCCATCATGGTAATGCCTGTAGCCTTCATGGCTTCAACTACCATTTGCATATCGTGCCCGGTTGGCTGGCCATCAAAATGCGGGTACCTGCCCATCAACACCAGTTCTTTAACGGTGAATGAAAGGCTGATGGTATTGTGCTGTGTTAATACCGAACGTTTGCGGGCCAGTTCTTTAATCGGATAATCATCCAAATCTTTACCATTGAACTGAATTAGTCCGGCAGATGGCAACATCTCGTTACAAAGCAACTTGAGTAAAGTGCTTTTACCTGCGCCGTTAGCTCCTATGATAGCCATGATTTCGCCCGGTTTTGCTTCGAATGAAACATTGTTTAAGATTTGCTTTTTCCCAACGGAATAGGAAACATTATTAACCTTGATCATACCTGTTGTTTTTTAATTTGTGCGCTGATCATGTATATAAATACCGGCGAACCTGCCAGTGCAGTTACAATACCTATAGGTAATTCTGCAGGTGCTACCATAGTTCGCGATGCCAGGTCGGCAAGGGTGAGCATGGCTGCTCCCAGTATAGCAGAGCCGGGTATTACCAGTCTATTATCGGCACCAAAACCTATCCGGATAATATGCGGGACTACAAGCCCCACAAAGCTGATAATACCGGCAACTGCAACCGATGCCCCCACAGACATCGTAGCTAGTAAAAGCACTGCGCGCTTTATTTTATTAACGTTGAAGCCCATGTGCCCCGCTTGTGTTTCGCCTAAAGCAATGGCGTTTAATGATTTGCCCATAAATGGTAACACCACCACGGGGATCAATATAAAAGGCAAAATACTACCAACCGAAAGCCAGCTCGAACCACCCAAACTCCCTAAGCTCCAAAAGGTAAGGTTACGAAGCTGCTCATCGGTAGAGATATAGGTTAGCAAGCCGGTGAACGAGAAAGCCAGTGCATTAATAGCAATACCTGTTAATAGTAAAGCCGTAATCATAGTTCGGCCTTTGCGCATGGCCAATCTATATACAGCCAGTGCTGTAATAAATGCCCCGGCAAATGCAGCTACCGATAACATATAGTAGCTGTAAGTACTGCCCATCATGGTTAACAGTTTACCGCCGAAAACAATAGTTAGGGCGGCA
>CAHJXH010000278.1 GCA_903644075.1 Sphingobacteriaceae bacterium
TTGTGCTCGAAAAAAAAGTATAACCAAAATGGCCGTACTTAAGTATATTAGGCCAATTTGCCACTCCAAACACCTTAACCCTATTTTTGTTAAAAGCTTATGGTTACAAAATTACTTCAGTCAGTTTTTTTTATTTTTTTGTTGACGAGCACACAGGCTTTGTGGGCTCAAAAAGCAGATAGTGTTGCTGCAAAGCACTTAGATAGTGTGGCTGTGAGGCATTCAACAGTTAGAACATTAACTGATGAGCAGTACAATGCCATTTTAAATGGTGATGATGTAAGTAATTTGGCCCATGTAGCTGCTATGTACCGTTACCCTTATCCCGATCAGGTTTTAAAATATAGGACGCATTTAAAATTATCGGCACAACAAATAACCAGGCTCAATGAGATTAACGCTACTTTAAAAATGAAGAAAACCGAGGTTGGCTTATCTGTAGTGCAAAATGAAAGGGTGATTGACAGCTTGTTTCGCACGCATAGGGTTAACGAAAGCGTTATTGTATTTTATACCAACAGATACGGTGCTTACCAGGGCGAATTTCGAGGTGCATTGTTGATAGCCTGTTACAACACCCGTAAAGTGCTTAACCCGGTACAATTGAACCAATATAATGAGTTGCTAAATCATAATTAAGATTACAATATGATTTATGTAAATTAGCCACCCCATTTAATAGTGTATGAAGATTACGTTTGATTTTGAAAAACCGCTTTCGGACCTGCAAGGGCAGATTGAAAAAGTAAAGCAGGTTGAAGATAAAACCCAGGTGGATATGTCGGCTACGCTGACTGAGCTGGAAGAGAAATTTGAGACTACTAAAAAACAAATATATAGCAACCTTAACGGCTGGCAGCGTGTGCAGATTTCGCGCCACCCCGAGCGCCCGTATACCCTGCAGTACCTGGAGCTGATGTGCGACGATTTTATCGAACTGCATGGCGACCGTACCGTAGGTGATGACAAAGCCATCATAGGTGGCTGGGGTTCTATAGGCGGTCATACTGCTATGTTTATTGGCCACCAGAAAGGCCGTAATACCAAGGAGCGCCAGTACCGTAACTTTGGTATGGCTAACCCCGAAGGTTACCGTAAAGCTTTAAGGCTGATGAAAATGGCCGAGAAGTTTAACAAGCCCGTTATTACCCTGATTGACACTCCCGGAGCTTTCCCTGGCCTTGAGGCTGAAGAACGCGGACAAGGTGAGGCTATTGCACGTAACTTGTTAGAGATGTCGATACTTAAAGTGCCTATCATCTGCGTTATTATTGGCGAAGGTGCATCGGGTGGTGCATTAGGTATTGGTATTGGCGATAAGGTGATGATGTTAGAGAACTCATGGTATTCTGTAATTTCTCCAGAAAACTGCTCAACCATCCTTTGGAAAACCTGGGATTACAAAGAGCGTGCAGCAGAAGCGTTGAAACTGGCTTCACCAGAAATGTTGAAGAATAAGCTGATCGACGGCATTATTAAAGAACCACTTGGCGGCGCACACCAGGACCCGATTGCTATGGCATCGACCCTGAAAAAGCAACTGCTAAAAGATATGAAAGCCCTGCAGGAAAAAGATATCGACCAACTGGTAACAGAGCGTATAGATAAATTCTGCGCCATGGGTGTAGTAATAGAAGGCGAAGAAACGCCGGAAGAGAAATAGATCATTTCGGATTTCGGAGTCTCGATTTCGGATTTAGTAAACACAACAGCCGCAAGTTAATCGCTTGCGGCTGTTGCGTTTTAGGGGTGTTCCGTTTTTTGAAAGCGGAACACTTTGGAACACCCGGAACACCCTGGCGGAATCGCCAAAATTATCGTTTATGATAGCAAGAAGGCCGTTTTTGATGACAAAATAAAAATGACTTAAAAGTCCGGAACACCCATTTTTTCTTTTGTCATTCTGAACGCAGTGAAAGAATCTTCTTCAATTAGCATTTGTGTTAATGCATTGTTGTAGAAGATTCTTCGCTATAGCTCTGAATGACAAAAAACAAGATTCACTGCACAAAAAAAGCCGTCCCAACATTAGTTGAAACGGCTCTTCAATATATTATTTAAACTAAAGCCTATTGTCCTTGTCCCCTCGAAAGTATCGAACCTAATTTGCCTTCATACTCTTTCAGCTGTGCGCTGTATTTGGCAGTCAAGGCAGTTTGGTGGAAATCTTTAGTCATGGATACTAAACCGTTAAGTATCGACATTGATAATTGTACATCATGGAACTGGATACCATCTGAGTTGTTTTGCAGCAGGTTGGCATTGTATGCCAGGATATCAACGATATAATCATCAATTTCGTTAGCCCATTTGTTACCTAACTGGGTTTCGCCTACCTTGTACGCATCTTCTATAATATAGTATTTACGTGCAGCAACCTCGGTGTAAGGATAAAGGTTCGGCATTACATCGTCGTATTTTTTCAATACATTTTTAGCCATCTCCGGGTGACCATCCTGTACCAAATGATCGGTCAGCATGATAAACTGTTTCAGGATGATAGGATAGAACATGGTTAACGACTCATGATCAAGGTAACGGGCATTTTTCATGTTACCCCATTTAAACTTGGTCATCATGTTGTTGTACATTTTTAATGTATTGGCAGCCTCGCCAGGTGCAACTGTCGTGTCAGCTTTAAACGGTAACAGGCGGTTAGCAAATCCTTCGTTGTAAAGGTATTTATCCAAGCCCATCAGGTTTTCGCTGCCTACAGTGATGGCGAAGTAAACAGGACGTTTCCAGTTGTTATGCGCCAATATATCAATCATGGCCAGGTTATCCTTGGTCACATAGTTCGATGCATATTTCCAGTCCATTTCTGGTAGGATGCGAGCTCTGTCGGCTTCAGTAGCGGTACCGGTTTTAATCAGGCTATCTGCATTGATAGTTAGCTTAAAGTTTTTGGTAGGTAAGTAGTTAGCGCTTTCACCGCTTTGATATTCAACTTTAGTTTGCGGGTCGTCAGAAGTCATGAAATCAAAAACTTCTTTCAGCTCAACCGGGGTAGAAATGTTTTTATCGTTGAAATAGATCACATCGCGCACACCTGCCTCAAATTTGTCATTCGGCATGGTGATAGGCAGCGGTGCCGATTCATTCATTTTTTGCTTCATCTGGCGGATATACCAATCGGTACCCAGTAAACTCAGGTTCACAATCCGCACATCCGGGCGAATGTTTTCAACTTCCTGTGCATACCACAGCGGGTAAGTATCATTATCACCATAAGTGAATAAGATAGCATTCGGCGCGCATGATTCCAGGTAGTTGGTAGCCATATCGCGTGGCGTGTATTTGGTAGAACGATCGTGGTCATTCCATTCCTGGTTAGCCATTAATACCGGCGCTGCCAATAAACAGGCACCTGTAGCAATGTAAGCGCTGGTAGTAGCGTTCAGCTTTTTGCTCAGGAACTGGGCAATAGCCAGCACTCCCAGGCCTATCCATATGGCAAAGGCATAGAAGGAGCCCGCATAAGCATAATCACGTTCACGGGGCTGCAGCGGGTCCTGGTTAAGGTAAAGCACAATGGCCAAACCAGTCATAAAGAATAACACGGCAACCACACCGGCATCGCGCTGGTTTCGTTTAAAGTGGAACCATAAGCCTAACAAACCAATAATTAATGGTAAAGCGTACAGGCGGTTGTATGAGTTGCTATGCGTAACGGCGTAAGGTAGTTTCTTGCCGAAATTCCAGCCGCTAATCCAGTTACCATCGGTTCCGTTGCTATCATTTTGTCCGTCCATTTCATTGGTACGGCCTACAAAGTTCCATAAGAAATAACGGGTATACATTTGGTTTACCTGCCAGCTAAAGAAGAAGGCCAGGTTATGTACCAGCGTAGGGCTTTCTTGCGCACCTAAATGCAGCCACTGGCGATAAAACTCAGGATCGCCGCTTGATTGGCTGAATACACGTGGGAAAATGGTATTACGATCGTAAACCTGTGTTATTTTTTTACCGGCAACTTCGTATTTAGTTTTACCACGGCGATATAAGGTTTGGCCTTCTGCCTGGTCAACCGGTTTAGAATCAAAATATTGACCGTACATTAAAGGAGTATCACCGTACTGGTCGCGGTTTAAATAACTGTTTAATGAGAATGCATCCTGCGGATCGCTGTTGTTTAAGTTAGTGCTTGCTTTAGCGCGGATGATGATCATTACAAACGAGCTATAACCCAGCAAAATAAACAGGGTGCATACTAATATAGTGTTCAGGATAAAACGCTTGTTGCGGATATGTACCACATACTCTAACAAAGCGATAAGCGCTATCGCAGCTACAAAGCCGATAATACCCGCGCTGATTGATAGTAACAGCACAAAGCAAATAGCAGAAGCTATAATAATAGGAGTGGATGGTTTGATGGTATAATAGATACCCAGTACAATACCAGCCAGTAATAAGATAAAGAATATTACGGCACCACTACCAAAGCCGAAGCCCAGTGTGTTTACAAACAATAAATCGGCATAAGCTGCGCCTTTAACAGTGTATTGGATAATACCCCATAATACTAATGCCAAGGCAACAACGCCTAATACAAATGCCCAAACGGTACCTCTTGCAGTAACCTTATCAGAGCGGCGGAAGTAAATTACCAGTGCAATGGCCGGCATAACCAGTAAGTTCAATAAGTGAACGCCAATTGATAAACCCATTACATAGGCAATGAATACCAACCATTTATCGGCACCCGGCTCGTCTGCATGAGCATCCCATTTCAGGATAGCCCAGAATACAATAGCGGTACATAATGATGACTGTGCATAAACCTCAGATTCTACAGCCGAGAACCAGAAGGTATCAGACCAGGTATAAGCTAAAGCGCCAACTAAACCGGCACCTATAATTAATATGGTGTTAAGCGAGCTTACTTCTTCGTTGTATTTGGTTAATATTTTACGGGCCAGGGCGGTAATACTCCAGAAAAGGAATAAGATGGTGGCACCACTGGCCAAAGCAGAACCAACGTTTGTCCAGTAGGCTACCTGGTGTATATTGCCCATTGATAGTAGCGAAAACGCTTTACCTATCATGGTAAATAAAGGAGCGCCCGGTTGGTGGGCTACTTGTAAACGGTAGATACAGGCAATAAATTCGCCGCAGTCCCAAAAACTTGCAGATGGCTCAAGTGTTAAAATGTAAGTTAATGAGGCTATGACAAAGGCAACCCAGCCAAACAGATTGTTGATTTTATTATAATTCATGATTGAATATACAGTATAGCTATAATTAGCCGACGAAATTAACAAAACTATTACGATGTTTTTTCATCATTCCATTAATCTTTAACATAATTAAACTAAGTGCCAGTGCA
>CAHJXH010000279.1 GCA_903644075.1 Sphingobacteriaceae bacterium
CTTACTTCTGTGTAAAACCATTCTTGTTTTAATTTAATCCCTTTGCTTTTTAAAATTATAAAATTAACCTTCAGGCGCTGGTGGGTAAGGATGTGTGTGATGGGGCCCGAAACTTCAATTATTTCGGCATCGCTGCCAAAAAGTTCTACAGTTTCTCTAAGTTGTAATACTTCATACGGGTCGAACATTTCAGAAGTTTCAATCAGGGGCAGATCGTACATATTAGCCCAAATATCTTTTGAACCTCTTTTATTCATCAATACCTTCTCGCCATCGGTTATTAAGAAGTAATTCAAGTAACGTTCGCGCACCTTAACTGTTTTAAGTTTTACCGGTAACTGCGTTGTAGCATTATTTAAAAATGCATAGCACCCGGTGTTTATCGGGCAAATGCCACAGGCCGGATTTTTGGGTTTGCAGATGATAGCCCCCAGCTCCATCATGGCCTGGTTGTGCAGGCCGGCATACTCATGATTCAGGATGCTATTAGCCGTTTCCTGAAATAATTTTTTGCCTTTAGTTGAGTTAATAGGTTCGCTTATGCCAAAGTACCTGGCCAGTACCCTGTAAACGTTACCATCAACCACAGCTTTGGCTTCATTGGCCGAAAATGAGGAGATGGCCGCAGCCGTATATTCGCCTACGCCTTTGAGCTTAATCAGCTGCTCATATTGGTTAGGAAACATGCCCTTATATTGCTCATTTACAAGCCGTGCGGTGGTTAACATATTGCGGCCGCGCGAATAATAACCCAGCCCCTGCCACAGTTTTAGTATATCATCTTCATTTGCAGCAGCAAAGGCAGCCACATTGGGGTAGCGTTCTAAAAAGCGATAGAAATAAGGCATACCCTGCTCTACACGGGTTTGCTGTAAGATGATCTCAGATAGCCAAATAACGTAAGCATCAGTGGTGTTACGCCAGGGTAAATCGCGTTTATTATTATGGTACCATTGTGTAATCTCGTCCGAAAAATTCATTGTAAACAAAGGTAATTATTGTCAGCAGAATGGCATTATACGCCCTTTTTAGGGCATAACAAAAAAAATACGGTGTTTTATTTCAATGTTTCCATATAAACCCATACTTTTGCAACCCCAAAACAG
This sequence comes from Sphingobacteriaceae bacterium, assembly GCA_903644075.1. Taxonomy (GTDB): domain Bacteria; phylum Bacteroidota; class Bacteroidia; order Sphingobacteriales; family Sphingobacteriaceae; genus Mucilaginibacter. The sequence goes on from CAHJXH010000279.1 coordinate 1,107, forward strand.
TTAAGTAGTTATCATATAATTAAAGAAAAATAAGGTATGACCAAGGCAGAGATTATAGCTGAGATCTCATCTAAAACAGGTATCGAGAAAATGGACGTTCAAGAAACTGTTGAGGCATTTTTTAAAGTAGTAAAAACCTCTATGGTAGGTGGCGAAAATGTATATGTGAGAGGTTTCGGTAGTTTTGTAGTTAAGAAAAGAGCTAAAAAAACAGCGCGTAATATTTCAAAAAATACTGCCATTATTATACCAGAGCATTTTGTGCCAAGTTTTAAACCCGCAAAAACTTTTGTTGAAAAAGTAAAAACCGGCAACAAAACAAAATCAAGCAAATAATTTATTAGCATGAATAAGAAACAGATAGTTATTGTTATCGCAGTTATTGCAGTAATGGGCTATTTGTATTCATTACCGGTTAAAGGACTGGTAAAGCCTAAAGACGAGTCTGGGCATAGTAACGGTGTAATGACAAGTAAAACTGCCCGCCCCGTTACCCAGGTAAGTGTTGAAGCTATATCGGCCAGCGCCAAGGCAACCGTAGGCCCTGCATTAGCAGGTAAAATTGCAGCTTTAGAAGACCAGTTGAGCAAAGCCCATGAGGGTGATGCGAAATTGGCCATCAAAAAGCAGCTTGCCCAACAGTGGGATGATGTAAATCAGCCCGCGCCTGCAGGTTTTTACTATCTTGATCTTGCCCGTAAGAGCAATGATTTTAAAGATTGGTTAAACGCCGGTAACCGTTTTAACGATGCTTATAAATTTACACAGGATACTGCCGTACAGCCTGCTTATGTAGCTAATTCGGTAGAAGCCTTTGAACACGCACGTAAACTAAAACCCCAGGATCTGGACGCCGAAGCCGGTTTAGGTATAGCCTATGTAAACGGTGGCGCGCCAAGCCCAATGCAAGGTATAGGTTTATTGCTTGATGTGGTAAAACAAGATCCGGCAAACCATAACGCTAATATGAACCTGGGCCAGTTCGCAATGAAATCGGGCCAGTATGATAAAGCGGTGATTCGGTTTAAAACGGTGATTGCACAAAAACCAGAAGTTGAACCCTACTTCTACCTGGCAGAAAGCTATAAGCAGCTGGGTATGAAAAAGGAAGCTATTGCAGCTTACCAAAAATGTAAAGAGATGATGCCCGATCCGGCTTTCGGAGAACGCATCGATCAGTTTATCAAAGAATTAAAAGATTAATTAACAATAAAAAAATTAGACTATGCCAAGCGGTAAAAAACGTAAGCGCCATAAAATGGCTACCCACAAACGTAAAAAACGTTTAAGAAAAAACAGACATAAAAAGAAATAAGCTACATTAGCTTTCGTTACCTGCCTTTTTCAAGGCAGGTAAATTTTTTTTGTTTTTGTTTTACCTTTTTGCGATGGAAATCGCAATATAAGAAATGGAGTAGCAGTTGGTAAAAGAATTAATTATCGATGCATCCCCAAACGGGGCTACTATTGCCTTATTACAGGATAAACAACTTGTAGAACTCCATAAAGAGCAAGTTACCAATAACTATACTGTTGGTGATATATACCTTGGCCGTATCAAAAAGATTATGCCGGGGCTTAATGCTGCCTTTGTGGATGTAGGATACGAGAAGGATGCTTTTTTGCATTATCTTGATCTGGGCCCACAGGTACAAAGCTTATTAAAACTAACCAAGCAGGTGCGCGGAGGTAGTTATCAGGCTAAATTGCTGGATAACTTTAAAGCCGAAGCCGACATCAACAAAACGGGTAAAATATCCGATGTGGTTACCAAAAATCAGCTCATACCTGTTCAGATCGCTAAGGAGCCAATTTCAACCAAAGGGCCTCGCCTCAGTTCCGACCTGTCTATCGCAGGCCGTTATGTGGTATTGGTGCCATTCTCAGAGGCTATATCTATCTCTAAAAAGATAAAGAGCAATACTGAGCGTACACGGTTGCGCAAAATTGTTGAGAGTATTAAGCCAAAGAATTTTGGCGTAATTATCCGTACAGTTTCTGAAGATAAAGGCGTAGTAGAATTGCAGAAGGACCTGCTCGACTTAGTGTCGAAGTGGGAAACTTTTATTACAAGGTTGCCTTCAACGGAGCCTTCGAAAAAGATTTTAGGCGAGATCGACCGTACATCAACGCTATTGAGGGATATTTTAAATCCCGACTTTCAGCATATCTACGTAAACGATAACTCGATCTATGAAGAGGTGAAATCATACGTACACGAGATATCCCCTGATCTCGAAAGTATAGTTCGCCTGCACAAGCACAAAGATCCAATTTTTGAGCACCACGGTGTTGAAAAACAGATCAAATCTGCATTTGGCAAAACAGTGAACCTGGCTGGTGGCGCATATTTGGTTATTGAGCATACCGAGGCCTTGCACGTTATCGACGTAAACAGCGGTAACCGTACTGCCAATAAAGAAAACCAGGAAGAAAATGCTTTCCAGGTTAATAAAGAAGCCGCACGCGAAATTGCCCGCCAGCTTAGGCTGCGCGATATGGGTGGTATCGTAGTGATTGACTTTATTGACATGCACAAGCCAACTAACCGCAAGGATCTTTTCGATTACCTGCGTAACGAGATGGCGCACGATCGTGCAAAGCATACGATACTGCCACCAAGTAAATTTGGGTTGGTACAGATCACCAGGCAACGCGTTCGCCCGGAGATGAACATTGTAACCAGCGAAGTTTGCCCGGCATGCCACGGCACTGGCGTTATCAGGCCAAGTATTTTGCTGCTGGATGATATTGAAACCAATTTCAATTACATACTGGTTGAGCAGAACGAGAAAAAGATTACATTATGTGTGCACCCATACATTGAGGCATACATTAAAAAAGGAATTTTTACACGCCAGATTAAATGGTATTTTAAATATGGCCAGTGGATAAAGGTGAAAAGCAATCCAGCCTATCAGCTTACAGAGTTCCATTTCTTCAACACCAAAGACGAAGAAATTAAGTTATAATTTTAATTAGCCAATTTGTTAATTTGACAATTTGCTAATGAAAGAATTAAGAAAGGGCGGATAGTTTAATATCGGCCCTTTCTATTGTTCTTTCATTATCCGGCTCATTTGTTTTGTATGCAATTTATACCTTTAACAATATGAAGCATTGTATAACAGCTCTATTTATAATATTGATTTTTGAATGTTGTACTAAACATCAACCTTATAAAAACCAAATAGCCCAAATTGAGCTGAGCAGAACCGGTGGTGAATCTGATGATGGGGCTATTATAAGTATAGATAGTAACTTGATTTGTAACTACTATGGTAGATTGAACAACAGCAAATCAGAACATTACTATACAGGAAAGATTACAGCAGCTTTTTGGGATACCTTAAATAAAAGAGTTGAACAAACTAAGTTTAGATCCGCATCATTAAACAATAACTTACATGTCTCCGATTCAGAGGAGTTTGAGTTAATAATTCATAGCACAACTGGAAAAAATAGATTTTTGAGGATATGGGTTGGTGAACCAGATTCTGTTTTAGAATTTATGATATGGCTTAACAGTGCTTATAAAAAGGCGAAACTAACTAAAGCTGTCGGTTCAATTAAGTTTGAAGCCGTTATTAGAAATCCTCCAATGCCCAAAGTGGATCATGTACTTTTCCCTCCTCCAAAGCCGCAGAAGTTTTAGCTAATTATATTAGTAATATACTATCTTTACTTTTAAATTATCTGCACATTTGCACATCCGCATATTTGCACATCTAAAACATGGCTAAAACTAAAACATCATACTTCTGCCAGAGCTGCGGTTACGAATCGGCTAAATGGCTGGGCAAATGCCCTTCGTGCCAGCAATGGAATACTTTTGTTGAAGAAATTATAGAGAAGCCCAACGCGGCTATCCCCGATTGGAAAAATACCGGATCTACCACGCAACAGCGTGCCAATAAAGCCATTGCGGTACATGATATTACCGTACATGAAGAGCAGCGCTACGTTACCCCTGACGGTGAGTTTAACCGTGTATTGGGAGGCGGTATTGTTGCCGGATCATTAATATTGATAGGCGGCGAGCCGGGCATAGGTAAATCTACCCTGATGCTGCAGCTGGCGCTTAACATGCCGAAACTAAAGGTGCTATATGTATCGGGCGAGGAAAGCGAAAAGCAGATTAAGATGAGAGCAGAACGTTTAACCCCCCCGCCCCCTAAAGGGGGGGCAGAAGCTGGATCTGCATTATCAACTT
>CAHJXH010000280.1 GCA_903644075.1 Sphingobacteriaceae bacterium
TATCGTCCAAGGTAAATAACCGCCAGCCAGGCAGTATGAACCGCCCTAATGCAGGCAGTATGAACAGACCTAATGCAAGACCGGCTGGTGGGCCTAATAATGTATTTACAGACAGAAACGGTGGTGTTTATCAACGAGATAATAAAGGTAACTGGGGCCAAAGAGATAATAATAAAGGTAATTGGGGGCCGGTTAGTCCAAATAGTAATAAAGGCAGGGAGATGAACCGGGATTTTCAGAACCGCGATCGCGGAAATACACGTCAGCAAAACTTTCAAAACCGCGGTGGTGGCGGTATGCGTGGGGGAGGTGGCATGCGCAGCGGTGGGATGCGAGGTGGTGGGGGAAGACATCGTTGATTTAATCGTTTATCTTCAATAGATAACCCAGTGAGATGAGATCAAAAAGATCCGCATTCGGCTTGTTGTTTCTTCTGGCATTACTGCTAATGTCGTGTGTTTGTGCTGCCCAGTCGCAAAAGGATACGCTTATGCTTAATAACGGAGAAAGGCTGATAGGTGAACTGAAACAAATTGTTAGAGGTTTGGTAACTTTCGATTCTGATGATTTAGGATTATTAACTATTAAGACCTATAAGATTCGTTCGGTACATACAACCATCAGCATTTTACGCGTAGAAACCGTTGACCGGATGCGGGTTTATGGCAGGCTCCAGCCATCGGGCAGTAAAGATAGCTTGTATGTAGTAGATGGCAGTGAACACATTAAGCTGGCCATAAGTGATATCAGCGCCATTGCATCGATCAGAAATAATTTTTTTGATCAGCTGGATGGCAACATATCTGCCGGGTTAAGTTTTGCCCGATCTTCTTCAATAGGGCAGTTTAATTTAAATGCCACTGTAAAACATACCTCGCGGTGGCTGCAATCAGAGTTCTCGGTTAGTGAGTTAGGCAGCATTGATTCGTCTCGTTTCTCGCTCGACCAAGGGAAAGAGCAGATTAGCTCTTATCATTATATTAAAAGCTCTGCATGGTTTGCAGAAGTGGCTTTAAGCCATCAGCGTAATGTTGAACTTTCGTTAGCACATCGATACCAGGGACTATTGGGGGCCGGAAATAAAATTATAAGAGCTCAAACTATTGAAGGGTTTATATTAACAGGCGTAGCGGCAAGTAAGGAAGTTAGCGTCGAAGGTTTATCGCCCCGGGGAGGAACCCAGGTAGAAGTGCCCGTAATGCTTAAATTGGATTACTTTAAATTTAGCCACCCCAATATGCAGGTAACCATGACAAATACTGCGTACATAAGCCTCTCCCAGTCGGGCCGTTACCGGTACGATGGGAATTTAAATGTTTCGTGGACGCTGATCACAGATTTTTCCTTAACCACAAACCTATATGGCAACTTTGATAGTAAGCCCCTGGATGCCGGTTCTGCTAAAACGGATTATGGCCTTGTGCTGGGCATTGCCTATAAGTTTTGATTATTTTCTTCGGCGTGCTCACAAAAATTGAGTATTATTATTTAAATGACTGGAAAGCAAGCTATTTACTGTTTTATTTTATGTGTAAGCATTATATGCTTTCCTCCTTTAATTTTTGCCCAAAACCAGAACCCTGTAATTGCCTTTACCAGCGATACCCAGGCACCATTGCTTGTAGAGCGGGTAATTCGTAAAATAAACCACAATGAAAAGGCCACTGAGATGATCTTTAAGGATCTAATTACAATACATCCTTCCTCTTTGTTTATGCTTGGCGATGTTGTATCAGTAAGCTCCCTGGATTCTAAATGGCAAAAAATGGATACCTACCTCAAATGGTGCAGGAATAATCAGATACCGGTTTATGCACTACTCGGAAATCATGAGTTTCTGTGGCGTGCAGATAAAGGGACACGGAAATTTCAGTTGAGATTCCCTTTGCATAAGGCTACCGGTTACATGGAAGTTGTTGATTCGGTAGCGGTGATATTACTGAACTCTAATTTTAGTAAAATGAAACCGCAGGAGATAACGATGCAGGATAATTGGTATAAGCAGACTATAAAGCAAACGGACAATGACCCCGCTATTAAATTTGTAGTAGTGGGCTGCCACCATTCACCCTTTACAAACAGCAAGGTTGTTAGCCCATCTTTACAGGTGCAGCAAAAATTTGTACCTGCCTTTATCAAGTCGAAAAAATGCGTGTTATTTCTTTCAGGGCATTCACATAATTTTGAGCAATTTAAAGTACAAAGCAAATACTTTTTAGTGATCGGTGGTGGAGGCGGCCCTCATCAGCCCTTACGAACAAAGAATGAATCGACACCCGAGCTTTCGCCCAACTACAAGCCGATGTTTCATTACCTGGAAGTGAAACGGGATCATGACTCATTGCAGGTAATATCCCGCCGGCTTAAAGCCGATTTTTCCGGATTTGATGACGGGTTGAAATTTAAGGTGGGCAATTGAGGGGGGATTAAAACCTGTACCCACCTCCAAACAACAAGGCAATATTTCTGTCGACATAAGCGCTTGAGTAATAAAACTTAGCCTCTGTACTAATAGAAAACCGGTTGCCAAGCATATGCCGGTAGCCAAGTGTGCCTGAGAAATCAGCAACAGAAAAGGTGGACGCACTAAAACTGCCGGAACTTTCCGTATTAACTTTATTAAGCAATACAGATTGCCCCATAGCAAAATTAACATAAAAGTTTTGTAGAAACTTCATGGATAACACGATTTGAATGGGGATGGCCGTGTTTGCAATATGCACCTCATTGGGCGTGTTATAGGTATATAATCGGTAATAACCGCTTTCAATACCCAGGCTTAATAAATGTTCGGGTTCCCACATTACCCTGCCTGTAAATGAATAGTTAAATTTATTAACATAACTCTTCCCCAGCTCCATGTTGTTAAAATAGTAATTAGGGCCAACTCCGGCGTAAACGGCAAATTTCTTCCTTTTGGGTTTGGTATAATTAGTTGTTTGAGCAATTGCGTGTATTGAGCAGGCAATGATCAACAGTTTAATAATTATGATTCGTTTTAAATACATATTCACCCTTATTAATTATCCAAACTTTTAATGAAGTGCATAATAATCGTATACCACGTAAGGCGTATTGTCAGAAATAAATCCATCAAAATTTCCATTCTGTAAATAGTCCATAATTGTGGTATTATCACTCAGCGTCCAGCTAAATGCTTTTATCCCAAGCGAATGCCCTTTATTTACATCATCCAGTAACAAGCCCATCGTAAACCGCGGCCCAAAATACTGGCAATGATTATCAATCGCATCCTGTATGCTTAACTCGCACAGGCAAGGTAGATCGGCACCATAACTTGGTTGCTTTTTATATTCGGTTATAACATCGTTTGATGGCAGGCCGGCGAAGATTATTACATTTCTGTTTACGGCTTTGGCGTGGGCATAAGCATTTCTTACAACGGGTTCTAAATATTTAAATATATCCGGGTCGCCTTTTACATCCATCCAAACATACTTCATGTTGGTAGAATCTATAAAGGCCTGTAGCTCCTGTGCCAGTGAAGGTATCTTCTGCCCATCAATCAGCTGTACATTTTGCTCTAAAAAATCAAATGTAAAATCCTTATAATCGCCATATAGCGGGCCTTTTTTTGTAAGCCTGTTATCAAACGAGTCATCGTGCATACATATCGGCACATTATCCTTTGTTAGTTGTATATCAATTTCCATGGCGTTGGCGCCATAGTCTTCAGAACGCAGGGCACCATTTATAGAGTTTACCGCAAATGGCGAATTTGTTTTAAGCGGAAGTGCGCCATGGGCTAAAATTGTAAACTCGTGCGTTAATACATATTGCGAGAAGGGACGCTTATATTTTAAACCAATAGATTGTTGTGGGGAGTTAAAGATGCCTTTTAACTGCAGATTGGTTACTATGCCATTTAAAAGCAGATCAGATGCGCCATCTGTATTTGCTACCGAAAAGTTAATAGTACCCTGTGTTGCATTTTCGGCATATCGCCAGAAACCTGCAAAATGAATTGAGCCATCCTTTGTATTTAAGCCATAGCTGAGTATAAACAATATACCGCTTTGATTGCTGAAGAAAGATACTTTGGTTTTGGATACTTTACATACAAATTCGGTACCCAGGCTAGAGCTGCCATCACTCAACGCGTACACGCCTTCCATGTTTTTCATAACAGATGCAGCAATAGGTTCTGTATTGGCCAGGTTACCCGCTGTGTTGACAGGTGGAACGGTGAGCTGGTTCTTGTTGCAGGAAAAGAATACGACCAGAACCATGAGGCTATATATGTATCTATGTTTCATATTAATGATCATTAAAAACTAAGACCTAAATCAAACTCAGGAAGCCAATAACGATACTGGTTTACCGGAAAGGCTGGCCATGCGATGATATGATATTTCATATAATTGAGCTTAAAGCCAAAGGATACCAGGTTATTCTTCCACAATCGTTGCTCAAGTGAACCAGTTATGCTATACCCGTTTAAAAAAGAGGGATAAGAAACAGTATGGCCTGCTTGTGTTTCACTAAGCGAACCGGTATAGTACATATCGCCTCTTAATACGGCTGCCATTGTTTTAAAACTATAACCGACCGTAAGAGAGGGTTGTTGTTCCCAAATGTTGAGCGTAGTATTATATCCAAACTGCTTCAAAAAGCCAAGGTTATAGGCCACCTGGTAGCCTACTCCAAAATGGAAATTGTTTACGGAGTAATTCCAGAATGGCCCGAAATTTAACCGGTATGAGATGAACAAGGTAGACAGGCTCGATTGTAAATTAAACCCATAAGGCAGCGTATATTTACCTGCATAAGCAAACATGGGCGCTGTAAATGTTTCAGTGATCCAATCTTTTGGGATAACGATGTACTGTATAGAAACCTGTTGAGAATATTTGCCTTGGGGTAAGGGCTGAGGCAATAAAAAGCTATGTTTTTTAATGTCGAAACTGTCTGTTGCAGATTCTTCTCCTTTAAGATCAGATCCCGTTGTTTGCGCATGACTATAACTAATAGTGCAAAGCAATGTGAGAAATAAACCAACACTCATTCGCCTTATGTTCAAAGATAGTTTCATGTATGGTCTTTTTGTGTGGGGGCTGATTGTCCTCTATTATTGATCTGTTAGATTCTAGTTGGTCTCTTTCCTAAAATTAGAAATATCAGATTTTTAATATGCAGAACCGGCTAGCTAAAGCGTTGCAGATTTCAACATGCACCAAATAAATGCCTTCAAATACTGAATGTTGTTTAAAGCATATATCATTATTTAAATAGTTTTAG
>CAHJXH010000281.1 GCA_903644075.1 Sphingobacteriaceae bacterium
GGGGCAACTGTGCTTAGCCTGGGCTGCCAGAATGCCCAGGTAAGTATTTTGGAGGAAGAAATTAAAAAGCGTTCCCCCGATTTTAACAAGCCGCTTTATGTACTCGATCAACAAAAAACAGGGACCGAGACCGATCTGTTAGATAAAGCCATCCGCCAAACTTTAGCAGGTTTAATGCTGGCTAATGAGAATGTACGTAAAGCTGCGCCATTGAGTAAACTGACCATTGGTTTAGAATGTGGTGGATCAGATGGCTTCTCTGGTATCTCTGCAAACCCGGCTATCGGTTATACTTCAGATCTGTTGGTGAGTTTGGGCGGATCGGTGATCCTTTCTGAATTTCCCGAACTTTGTGGTGTTGAGCAAAATATTGTTGACCGCTGCGTTGATCCCGAAAAAGCTGAACGTTTTACCGGATTAATCCGCACTTATAGCCAGCGTGCAGAAGAAGCAGGTTCTGGATTTGACATGAACCCTTCGCCTGGTAATATTAAAGATGGGTTGATTACGGATGCCATTAAATCGGCAGGTGCGGCTAAAAAAGGTGGTACATCGCCGGTTGTGGATGTATTGGATTATCCAGAAAAGGTAACCAAGCCCGGGCTTAATTTATTGTGTACGCCTGGTAACGATGTAGAATCGACCACTGCCGAAGTAGGCTCTGGTGCTAACATCGTTTTGTTTACTACCGGCTTGGGTACACCAACCGGTAACCCTATTGCGCCGGTTGTTAAAATAGCCAGTAATACTACGCTGTATAAACGCATGAGCGACATCATCGACATTAACACCGGTACCATTATAGAGGGCGAAGAAACCATTGAACAAGCAGGAGAACGCATACTGGATTATGTAATTAAGGTAGCCAGCGGCGACATTGAGGTAAGCGCCGTAAAGCATGGGCAGGATGATTTTATCCCCTGGAAACGCGGGGTATCTTTATAAGGATCTTTTATTAAAAGAAAAGGTCTGTTATCGTTTTATAGCAGACCTTTTTTATTGGAGCGTTTTGGTATTAAAATTTAAAATAGGATTCGGCATTAAAGTAGCAGATGTCTTTAATGATCTTGCCTATCCATTCGGTGTTATCGGGCAGTTCGCCGTTCTCAACATCGGTACCTAATAAATTACACAGTAAGCGTCTGAAATACTCGTGGCGGGGGTACGATAAAAAGCTACGTGAATCGGTAAGCATACCAACAAGGCGGCTTAATAAGCCCATTGATGATAATGCGTTTAGCTGGCGGGTCATGCCATCCTTTTGATCCAAAAACCACCATGCCGAACCGAACTGTATTTTACCTGCAACGGAGCCATCGTTGTAATTACCAATCATGGTAGCCATCAGTTCGTTATCAGAAGGGTTTAAATTGTACAGGATGGTTTTAGCCAGTTGATCTGTACTGTCCAGGCGGTTCATAAATTTAGAGATAGATTGCGCCTGTTTAAAATCGCCGATAGAATCGTAACCGGTATCCGGTCCGCTTAATTGGTAAGCACGCACATTATTATTCCGCAATGCACCGAGGTGATACTGTTGCACCCAACCTTTCTCATGGTCCCAGATGGCAAACTCATACAGCATAGCCGATTTAAACTTCAGGATTTCGCCCGGCATTAATACTTTACCTGTGCGGATCTTATCGAAAATAAACCTGATCTCATCCTGCGTATAATCTTCGGCATAAATTTGCTCCAGGCCATGGTCGGATACACAACATCCATTGGCTGCAAAATAATCGTGGCGGCTTTTTAGTGCTTTCAGGTAATCGCTATAATCAAAAATAGCCATATCGCTAACAGCTTCTAATTGATTGATGTAGTTATTAAGCCCAACCAAATCATCGGCATTCATAGCCTTATCCGGCCTAAAGGCCGGGAACACTTTGGTGCTCCAGTTGCTACCTGCTATTTGTTGGTGATGTTGTAGATTATCAATTGGGTCGTCGGTGGTGCAAATTACCTTTACATTCATTTTGGTAACCAGGTTACGCACGCTGTATTCGGGAGTATATAGCTTTTCGTTGCAACGATCGTAGATGCTCTTAGCCGTTTCGGGAGAAAGCAGGTCGTGGATATCGAAGTACCGTTGCAGTTCCAAATGCGTCCAGTGGTATAACGGGTTGCGCAGGGTATAAGGAACGGTGGCAGCCCATTTTTCAAACTTCTCCCAGTCGGTACGTTTCCCGGTAACAAACTCTTCTGCAACCCCGTTGGTACGCATGGCGCGCCATTTATAATGGTCCCCGCGCAGCCATACATCGGTTAGGTTACTAAACTGCACATCGGCGGCAATCTGTGCCGGGTCCAGGTGGCAGTGGTAGTCTATAATAGGCATTGCCGAGGCATATGTATGGTACAAATGCTCTGCAGTTTTATTTTCGAGCAGAAAATTTTGATCTAAAAAGGATTTCATAAAAGAATTATGTCAAAGACCGGCTTCTGTAATACGTCAATTAAATTTTAGCCGGGTAAATACTAAGGTTTACATTTTGTAAAGGATAAATGTAATGCTGAGGTTGGGGTTTATCAAGCATAGCTGGAGGATAATCTACGCAATCGTTTCCGAAGAAACTGTTTGTCTTCCCAGTCTCACATTTCTACAATTACTCCATCTTTTTGAAAATAAATTTTGGAAATAAATAAGTTAGTGTTACTTTTACACTAAGTATTAAAAACGTCTTCTCATAATTTTAGGTTTATAATTGGTTAGTAAAGGCTCCTGCCCATCAGGAGCCTTACTTTTTTACAGGGTTTTGTAAATCACTGCCAGTTTGGTTTCTATTCTATTTTTTTAATACATTCGCCGCCCTTAAAATTTGTTATCTTATTCCCGTTTGTTATGAAGAGTTTTTTATACGGAATTGATTTTGGAACAACCAACTCTGCCCTGGCCATTTACGACGAGGAAACGAAAGAGATCCAGGATACCATCATCATCCCCTCGCTTATTTATTTTTATTATCAGCCAGACCCGGGCATTGATAAGAATTACGTAGTGGGCGAAGAAGCCATTACAGCCTACCTTAACGATGGTATGAAGGGCCGTTTCATTAAGTCGGTTAAACAAATTTTATCGAGAAGCAGCTTTACAGAAACCCGCATCCACAATAAGCGCTATAATGCATCCGACCTGGTGGCTATTATTCTAAAAGAATTAAAAGAAAGAGCAGATATTATAACAGGCCAGGATTGCCGCAAAGCAATAATTGGCCGCCCGGTATTTTTCAATGATGACGATGTACAAAAAGACACCTTAGCACAAACCCGCTTAAGTAAAGCGGCAGAAATTGCGGGCTTTAACGATGTACGTTTCCAGTTCGAGCCAATAGGGGCAGCCTTTGCTTACGAGAAAACGCTCGCCAAAAAAGAAAATGTATTAGTAGCCGATTTAGGTGGGGGTACTACAGATTTTACATATTTAATCCTCGACCCGCAAAAAACCGGGAGCAAAGATCGGAAGAACGACATGATGGCTACCGGTGGTATTTATATAGGTGGCGATAGCTTTGATTCTGCTTTTATGTGGGAGAAAGGAACACCGTATTTTGGCAAGTATGCGCAATATGAAGCCACGCCTGGCAAGGTATTAACAGTTCCTAAATCGCTTTTTGCCAATATTTGCTCGTGGGAACAAATGAACTTTTTTAATGGCCCGCGTATAAAAAAGGATATTGAGGATTACTATTATTATTCGGGTAACGACCGGAAATTCAAAAACCTGATCACGTTAATTGATAATAACCTGGGCTATTCGGTATTTCAATCTATCGAAAAAACAAAGGTTACACTTACCAGTGCAGGTAGCACTATGTTTAGCTATCATAACATGGATATTGATATCGAAGAGGAAATTACCTTACCGGTTTATGAGCAGATTATAGCCAAAGATGTAGAGCGGATTGAAAATTACCTGAATGAGTTTATGGTGCAGAATAATATAGCTGCAGAAAATATAGATAGCCTTTTCTTAACCGGCGGTACTTCAATGGTTGGCAGTATCCAAACGCTGTTCAAAAATAAATTCCCCAACATTAAACTAAATTCGGGCGATAACTTTAAAAGTGTAGCCAAAGGTTTAGCTTATAGTGGGTATTTGTTCAGGAGTAATATCCGGGTTTCGTAATCAATTTCATAAAAAAAGCCCCCTAACTCTCGCAGTTTGGAGGCTTTAACCTAAACCTTATCACAATAGAGATTGCTCTATATGGTGCGAATATTGCTTTAATGATTAGAAGAATCAAACCTTATCGATAAACAAGCCGAATGTACCGATGAAGGTAATTTGTATTGCATAAGCCGGCCTGGATACTCTTAGACAGAGTAAGCCTGCATTTCGGGGGTTATAAGTTAATATTACCTTTACAACTATGCGTAACCCTCAGTAAACAGTATGGAAGTTCAACAAAAAAGACTTTGGCAAAAACCAGAGGTAATTATTATATCTACGAATCTCGATATTAATGGCGGTGCCAGTTCAAAATACCATGAAGCCAGTCACAACGGAGGTCAATTTTACATATCAACTACTCAACATGGCGGTGCCAAAACTGTTGGTTCGGCGACTTATAATAACGCCCACTCTTAATTTGTAAAACGCCAGATTGAAATGATGATAGCCGGCAACCTTTCAAAATTACCGGCTATGAAATTTATTCGCTCGGGGCGGCAACTACGCTGCCCGTGGCATCCTGTCCCAGTACGTGTTTACGTATAAAATCAATGTTTGATGGCGGCAGCTCCGGCCCCGAAGTTTGTATTAACGAACCATCTTGCTGTATTTCCAGGTCTGCATTAATGTTATTATCAATATGCAGGTGTAAAATGTTGCCCTCTTTCTCTACAGTACATTCTAATTCGCGCTCAGAGTAGTTCATGGTAAACTTCTGTGTACCATCGGGCGTGTTATTTGTGTTATCAGTCATAGTGTTGATATTTATCTGAATAACACCAATAATGTGCCGATGTTTTATTTGTGCGTGGTATGCTTCGAATAATTAACAGCAAATGAGCATGTTAAAATGCCGTTAAATAAAAATGAAATTTTATTTTGAATAATAAATCAAGCCCCCTATATTTGCAGTCCCAAAAGGGAGCTTAGTTATCTGCTCTTCAGTAACTAAGTTTAATAACAAAAGGGAGCTTAGCTCAGCTGGTTCAGAGCATCTGCCTTACAAGCAGAGGGTCACTGGTTCGAACCCAGTAGTTCCCACATCGAAAAGCCTAACAGAAATGTTAGGCTTT
>CAHJXH010000282.1 GCA_903644075.1 Sphingobacteriaceae bacterium
TTACTATCTCGACCCTAATGCCTGTTTATACGGCTTGCGTACCGGCAGTGCGCCATTGCAGATGGCATATAACCCGGTTGATGGTATGGTTACGGGTATCAACAATACTTTTAAAACCCATCGTAATATGATGCTGGTTGTTAAAACATACGACATGGCCGGTAAAGATTCGGTGTTAACACAGGTGTTTACTTCGATAGGCCCGTCATCAGTACAAAAAATTCAGTCGTTCAAAAAAGAGATTGATGAGCTGCGCGAAAAACAAGGTGTGTTTTTGAGCCTGCAATTACTTGATCTGAATAAGAAGGTGATCACCAATAACTTCTATTGGCTGCCTGATGCCAAAGGCGAATATTCGGGTTTGCAGAAAATCAAGAAGTCTGATCTTAAAGTATCGGCTAAACAAGTGGCTAAAGGCAGAGTAGAGGTAACTTTAAGTAATCCTTCAAATGCGCCTGTTGCATTTTTCAACAGATTGGCGTTAATTAGCAGCCAAACCAGGCAACGCATACTACCGGCATTTGCTGATGATAATTACTTATCAATAATGCCCGGCGAAACCAGGAAAGTTATAATCACTTATCCGCAGGAACAACAAACCGATATGCAGCTAAATATCAAGGGCTGGAATGTTGCTGAACAAACTGTTGCTATCGTTCATTAACCAATACTTATACCTATTATATTCTATATCAATGCAAAGACGCACATTTGTACAAAACATGGGCTTACTATCAGCCGGTGTAATATTATCTAAAACAGGGTTGGCTAATGCACCCGGACAGTTTCCGGTTGTACGGGTAGCTGCCGATAAAAGGCACTTCAGAAGTGAAGCTATCGAAGCTGCCATTAAACAATTTAAAGCATCGGTTAAAGATACCGAGCAAAGCTGGCTGTTCGAGAACTGCTTCCCCAATACATTAGATACCACCGTGTTTCATGAAGTGGTTAACGGTGTGCCCGATACTTATGTGATAACAGGAGATATTGACGCGATGTGGCTACGCGATAGTTGCGCCCAGGTTTGGCCTTACATCACCTTCATAAAAAACGATGCTAAACTACGCGAATTGATTGCTGGTGTAATTAACCGCCAGGCCAGGTTTGTGTTAAAAGATCCTTATGCCAACGCCTTTTATAAAGACGCCAATAAAATAAGCGAGTGGAAATCTGACCATACGGATATGAAACCGGGCGTACACGAGCGTAAATGGGAGATCGACTCGTTATGTTATACCATTCGCCTGGCTCATGGTTATTGGAAAGAGAGCGGTGATACCAAACCTTTCACCAGCGAGTGGAAAAGTGCCATTGCTTTGATCCTGAAAACCTTTAAAGAACAACAGCGCAAGAGCGGACCGGGTAGTTATCATTTCCAACGGGAAACAGATAAACCTACCGATACTATCCCTATGGATGGCTACGGTTTCCTGGTTAAACCAACCGGCTTAATATGCTCTATGTTTAGGCCGAGTGATGATGCTACCATTTATCCTTACCTCATACCATCTAACTTTTTTGCTGTGGTAAGCTTAAAACAAGCTGCAGAAATGGTGAAAACCATAAGCGGCGACAAAGAACTGTCTGCTGAATTACTGGCATTAGCCACAGAGGTTGAAGCGGCAATAAAACAACATGCTATTTACAAGCACCCTGTATTTGGTAATATTTATGCATTTGAGGTAGATGGCTTTGGCAACAACAATTTAATGGACGATGCCAATGTGCCGAGCCTGCTTGCCCTGCCATATTTAAATGCGGTAGAGCTGAGCGATCCTATTTATCAGAATACGCGTAAGTTTGCTTTATCAGATTCTAACCCTTACTTCTATAAAGGTAAAGTTGCCGAAGGCATTGGCGGCCCGCATGTTGGCAAACCTGATATGGTTTGGCCATTAAGCATTATTGCCCGCGGATTAACCAGTACCGACAATGAGGAAATTAAACTGTGTTTGGCCATGCTGAAGCGCTCGCATGCGGACAAAGGTTTTATGCACGAATCCTTTAATAAAGATAATGCTGCCAACTTTACCCGGAGCTGGTTTGCCTGGGCCAATACCATATATGGCGAATTTTTATGGGAGACATTTAAAAACCGGCCCCAGTTATTGGGTTAATAATAAACAAAGCCTGTAAATAGATAATTTTCAGGCTTTGTTATTTTGGGCTATTTTCATCAATATAAAACTTATAATTTTTGAACTTATAATCTCAAATCAGTTGATCTAGAAATTTTTTAAAATTATATTTGGTTATACACGTATACCAATACTTATGAAAAAAGTCTGTTTATTTCTGATCATCACGGTTTTATCGCTTAAACTATTAGCTCAAACCCATACAGCACCTAAAGCAGATGTTGTAGTTAAAACTAACGGCGAAGAGATGAAGGGAAAAATCACTAAGATCTCTGACAAGGATATTCATTTTATTTACACCGGCGAAACCTTGGAATATACGGTTAACAAAGCCGACATCTTAAAGATCATCCATTCGAGCGGGCGTGTTGAAATGGTTAATGAACCAGCCCAGCCAGAGCCTGAACGGAAAAAAGAGTCCTCGGCCATGACGGGTTCGCCTGTTGACCATCATAATAAAATAGCGGTGCTTCCATTTGGCTTTTTGGTTGACAGGCAGCCTGGTGCCGAAGAAGTTGGTTACAAAGCGCAGGAAGATACTTATGCTTTCCTTGTTCAACATTCGGCAGGTTATAATATATTGGCCCCACGAACTGCAAATGCCTTGTTAATTAAAGCCGGCGTTACACGTGATAAGATGCGTGGTTTTACCATGAAAGAAATCTGTGATATTTTAGGTGTTGAATATGTAGTGGACGGCACCGTAACGCAGAATAAAGGAGCACAAACCAGCTCTACAAGCGGTTATGATAACACCAAGGTTAAACGCGATGACAACGATAAAGTAAAAAATGTTAGCACTTATGGATCAACCAATAGTTATTCGCAACAACGTTACGAAGTGAGCGTGAGCCTTGCTATTTATATGGATACCGATATCAGCATTTATAATCAAACGCACAAAGCATTTTTCACTAATACCGATGGCTCTTACAGTAGTCCGCTGGAATACTTGCTGAAAAGATGTCCCTTATATCGTAAATAATTTAACCCAAATATTGAAAAACGCTTGCCATTTGGCAGGCGTTTTTGTTTTATCCCTTCAATTTTCTCTGTGTCATCAATAAAAGATCCTTACAGATGCTTGTAGAAGCAACAGTCCAGCATTGTTAAATTCATTTAATCAAGTTGTTATCAAATTGTTTCGCAAGCAAATATTCAACTTGTTTACAAATTTGGCGGCTTTCATTGGCCAAAAATTGATAAATGAAATTACATAGTTCTTTTAAATTTTCGTGTGGTATCTGGATGAAAGAAGACTTGGATATTGTGCCGCAAAAAACGCCGGTTATTTATTTACGCACGACCAACCCACCTGCGAGTCTGTACATTTTACAAATCTAATAAGGGGTAAGAATTACAATAGTTTAACGATGTGAGTGTCCTATATCTGATATTATATAGCTAAACAAAAAAGACCTTAGCATTATGCTAATGTCTTTCTATTTTTGAAATTGTATTTTAAAATGATTTAATCTTATTAATCGAGCAATGTCCAGGTGCGTTTAGCTTGTACTGTTTGTACCATTTGCTGCTCGGCAACTACAATGTTCTCTTTACGCTGGCCAATATATTCAAGTGTGCTCAGTTTATTCCATAAAGCAATAATTACTCTTAAAAATTCGTCAACTACGGTCATTGAAGATTTAATATCATGATGGTTATATACAACTTCTATTAAGCGCGCTAAGAGTTCTTCAAAGTTGCCTGGGGTAACATCTTTCCACTCGTAAAAATATTTAAGCAGTTCTTCGCGTTCGGCACCGGCTATACTTTTTATCGAACTAAAGAATATGTGTGCCATCTCAGAAAAATAACCTACCAATACTAATGGGGTTTGTTGAAAGGCAATGTTACGGTACGAGAAGTAAATGTGGGCTATATAGTCCAACATTTTGTCGCACAACATTTTTACGTTTCTTCCAATAGGAGATATGGTATCTTTTGAAGTTATCTTATCAATAATCCGGAACGATAAAAGCTGAAAGTCATTAAGCAAACTGCTGAATGATTCGTAATACTTAATTAAATCATTATGGCTTAAAATGGCTGTGCACGGCGGTATATAATCTGTTATTAATTGTATCCCTGCGCTGCTGCGGGTCAACTTTCCAACTTCCAGGTAATGATTGTTTTTGGCGCTGATCTGCGATGCCGGAAGTATGGTGATGCCATAAAAACTGTCTATTTCAGGATAGCGTAAAGGGGTTTCTTCCGCATCAGCTTTCCCGGTGGCTACGCGTTCGTGCGGGTTAACAGTTAAAATGATGTAATAGGTTTCAACCGCGTCTGTTAACTGCTCCTGTGTAAAATAATGGTTAAAAACCAATTCTTCGCCCAGTGCTGTTGGCGAAATGCGGATGCGGTAACCTTCGGCAGTAATTGCGTTACACTGTTTTATTTTAACCTGAATTTGATTGGATGCCCGTTCGGTTATCTGGATATCCATCGATGTGTTTTCGCCGCTGAAAGGAGGGAGCAGACCAAAATTATTATTGTTAAGGGCAATGGTATTGCTATCCCTAACCATATCCTGGATAAAGTTATCTGTTTGTACAAAATGATCGCTGGAAATTTTCATTCCATCTACCCAGTTAACAGACCTATATTTTATTGGTAAATACATGTTTTACTATTTTGTAAGGTTTATAAATAAACAGCTTCGTCGCCTTTGCGCTGGGGTGCATTGGCCACTTCCGAAACTCTTTTTGCAAAAATGGCGAAGCTTTCAGTTATGTTATTTTGTTCGATATCCAGATCCGGGTCTATAAACTGCCTTTGTTTAAAGAACGCAGGTTTGATATAAAAGATCCACTTATAGGTATCCTTACCGGCATTTTGATATTGTATCGGCGAATCGGGGAACTTTAAGTTATAGTCATCAATAAATTTCTGGAACCATACGCCAAAGTTCATATTACGCGGTGCTTTGGCTTTTACTTTTAATGGTTCAGCGTCATCTGTATGTTTGTACAGGTTAACTTCAAGCACTAGCAAGCGATTAAAGTCCAAATGCTCCATGCTGATATCAACAGGGTATACCGGGTA
>CAHJXH010000283.1 GCA_903644075.1 Sphingobacteriaceae bacterium
TTTTTAATTTTTCATTAAGCAAGATACTGCGCAAAGATCAATCAATACTTGATCAGGCACGTATCCGTTTGCTATATTTTGGCATGTGCTTCGGCTTTGTTGCTTACGGTTTGCTCATGCTTATGATGTATGCGCAAAAAAGCCCACTTTATTTCTATATCACGGTAACTATTAACGTTACCATCGTACTGCTATTTAAGTATTTAACGTGGCGGCCCGACTGGCGGCGTATATCGCACGTATTGCTCATTCTCATCACAGTTATTAACCTTAGTAATGTTTATGTAATTATACAAAGCGTTACCCTGGGTACAGTACAGCTAATGATTATTGTGGTGCTGCTGAGTTTTTATATGCTGGGGCAAAGTTTCGGCATGTTTTACTCTATGGTAAACTTAATACCCATAATAGCCTTCATGGTATTGGAGTATCACAGCTCCTATATCATTAATTTTAAGCCCGAAAAAATCGATGGGTCCGTGGGTATTATTACGGTGCTTACCAATTTTATACTCATCATATTTATCCATAGCCACTTTTATACGGCCTTCTTAAAAAATATCAGGGAGCTTAAGCAAACAGGTGCCGCACAAAGCAAACTTAATGATGAGCTGGAGAGTGCTAAATCAAAAGCAGAAAAATCATCAACTGCTAAATCGGAGTTTTTATCAACCATGTCGCACGAGATCCGTACGCCACTAAATGCGGTTATCGGGATGACAAACCTGCTCATGATGGGCAACCCACGCCACGATCAGAAAGAAAATCTGGATATTCTGAAATTCTCTGCCAATAACCTGCTGGCTATTGTAAATGATGTGCTCGACTTTAACAAAATAGAATCGGGAAAAATCGTATTCGAAAACCTGCGCTTTAACCTCGATGAGTTAATGCATAATATTTGTGGCGGCCAACATATTAAAGCCACAGAAAAAGGCCTGGATTTTGAGCTTAATGTAGATAACGAGCTAAAATATAGAACCATCATTGGCGACCCTACCCGTATAACCCAGGTTATTTATAACTTAATCAGCAACGCTATTAAGTTTACAGAGCAGGGCACTATCTGGGTTAATGTAACCTGTATTGAAGACCGACACAACCGAATAACCATCAGCTTTTCGGTAAAAGATACTGGTATTGGTATTCAGAAAGAAAACCTGCAAAGCATATTCGAGGCCTTCGCACAGGAGTCTGTAACCACAACCCGTCAGTACGGTGGCACTGGTTTAGGTTTGGCCATTGTGAAACGCTTATTAGAGCTGCAAGGCGTTAATATGTATGTAGAAAGCAAGCCTGATGTGGGGTCTGAGTTCTCGTTCAATATAGAGTTCCCGGTACCTACAGATGAGATTGAAACTAAACGGACCAAGATTAGCGAGCCGCAAGTGCCAACTTTAGAAAGTGATTTGCATACGGTTAGTACCTTTAGCGAAACCCGCGTATTAATAGCCGAAGATAACCCGGTGAATGTAATGCTAATGAAAAAGCTGCTCTCGAAATGGGACCTTGTACCAACCTTTGCCGAAAATGGTGCGCGTGCCGTTGAGCTGGTACAATACGGTAACTTCGATATTATTTTGATGGATTTGCAAATGCCGATATTAAACGGTTTTGAGGCATCAATGGAGATTCGTAAGCTGCCGGATGCAAAGAAATCATCCATCCCAATCATCGCCTTAACTGCTTCGGCCTTGTTTGATATCCGTGAGCAGGTGTTTAATTCTGGTATGAACGATTATGTATCAAAACCGTTTAAACCCGACGAGCTGAAGGGTAAAATGCAGGGCTTACTGGCTATCGTTTAAACTGCCGAGCTGCTTATAATCAGGTAGTTCTTTCAGGAAGGCGTAGTTGTTCTGTTCAAAATCTATCTTGCAGCAATGATGAACCAGTCCATTGCTTACGGCCAGTAAAGGTACACGGTGCACCATATTGTAACGCGCGGCCTGGTCGAACACTTTCTGGTCTACGGCGACGTAAGGCGCTTTGCATTCAATCAACAAGATTTTTTCTCCTGAGGAATTATGTACAACAATGTCTGACCTGCGGGGCATGCCATTTAATTTCAATCCGCCTTCGAGTTTAATGAGTGAGCGTGGATAATTTTTCTGCTTAATAAGGTACTGTACAAAGTGCTGCCTCACCCATTCTTCGGGCGTAAGCATAATTTGTTTCTTACGGATCTCGTCAAACACAAACAGTTGGCCCTTATCATCAATAATGCGGAAAGGGTAGGGCGGCAAATTAAGCGGCTGTAATAAACTCACGCTGCTAAATTACCAAATCCTGCTACATTATTTGTAATTTGCAGCCTGTATTGGTATGACTGCTCCCGAAATTTTAAAAGACCTTAAGGCCCGTAAATTTAAACCCGTATACCTGCTGCACGGCGATGAACCTTATTTTATCGACGTGGTGAGCAATTATATTGAGCACCACGTGTTGCCCGATGCCGAGAAGGGTTTTAACCAAACTGTTTTATACGGTAAGGACACTGATATTATGGCCGTGCTTAACGCCGCCAAGCGTTACCCCATGATGGCCGATTACCAGGTGGTAATGGTTAAAGAAGCGCAGGATTTAAAATGGGGCAAGGATGATGACGATAAAAAAAGCATCAACCCGCTGCTCAATTATCTGGATAACCCATTGCCGAGCACCATCCTGGTTTTCTGCTACAAATACGGCAAGTTTGATAAGCGTAAAAAAACTTACAAGTCTATTGAGAAAAACGGGCTGATCTTTGAATCTGCTGCTTTATACGATAACAAAATACCAGGTTGGATCGAGGGTTATGTAACGGCCAAAAACTATCGCATTAATGCACAGGCCACAGCTATGCTGGCCGAATACCTGGGTAATGACCTTTCTAAAATAGCCAACGAGCTTGATAAGCTGATGCTCAACATTGCCGAGGGGCAAGACATTAGCCTGAAAGAGATCCATGATAATATTGGGATCAGCAAGGAGTATAATGTGTTTGAGTTACAAACTGCATTGGCCAAACGCGATGTGGTAAAGGCCAACCAGATCATTAATTATTTCGAGGCTAACCCTAAGGCTAATCCTATTGTGGTGTTAATGGCTAATCTGTACAGCTATTTCAGCAAGATACTGCAGATCCATTATTTGAAAGATAAATCGCAGCAGAGCATAGCTAAAGAGATAGGCGTAAACCCTTACTTTGTTAAAGACTACGAGCAAGCCGTACGCAGTTACAATTACAGTAAAACGATGGACATCATTACTCTGCTGCGCGAATATGATTTGAAAAGCAAGGGGGTGGATTCAACCTCATCACACGGCGAGCTGATGAAAGAAATGCTGTTTAAGATTCTTCATTAGTTGGTGGGTAGTTAAGTGGTTGATTAAGTGAGTGGTTGCCTTTTTATTACTTACAAGTGGCCAATAACCTACAAACTCAATCAACCTAATCAACAACTCACTGCTCACTACTCACCAGTATCTGGCTGATAATCGAGGTCAAATTCTAAATCATCGGCATCATATTGGGTAATGAGGCCCGAGTCAAGTTTTACTTCAACCAGGTCGTCCTCATTCATTTGCTGGATGTTCACTATTCCTTTTTCATCGGTTGCGGCAATAATCACTGCATCGCCGTACTCAAATAATCCGTCTTTCATAATAGGTATTTATGATGGATTAACGAGTGTTAGTGATAATTGTTTATTGAAAAGAAATATTGATTAGGAAGATATTCGTTTTTTTCGGGAAGCTGGGCCTGTATTTACCTGTTCTACGCGGTTATTAATGGTCATCAGGTTTTTATCCAGTTCTTCAGCGCTGGTTTTCAACATTTTTAAAGCCTTCTCAAAATAGTCGTAGCCGGTGAGGTCGTCTTCGAGCGAATTTACAATCCCTATAATGTTTGCAATAGGCTTGCGAATGATATGTGAGTTGATAAAAGCGATCTCGTCGAGGTGTTTGTTTTTAAGGTGGATCTGCTCTTCATCGCGTTTTTGGCCGGTAATGTCCTGAAAGTAAATGGTAAGCCCGCTTGCACCCGGATAAACGGTTATGCAAAGCCATTTATCATAATGCTCCAGGTAAATTTCAAAGGTAGATCGCTCGCCCGTATCCATCGCATGGTTTAAGCGCTGAAAAAGCTCGTGCGCCCTACCATGGGGGCAAACCTTCCAGAACAGTTTGTTAATTGCTTTCTGCTTGGTGATGCTAAACGTGCTTTCTGCTTCCTTGTTCCAGTAGGTTATGCGCCATTTTCTGTTAACGGTTATAAAGCCATCTGTGATGCTTTCTAAGGTCTGGTAAACCTGTGTCCAGGCTTCGGTTATTTTTTGGTCCTTGAGGCTTTGCTCGGTCACATCGTTAATCAGCACCATACGGCATATCTTATTATGAAACCTGATACGATATGAGGTGATTTGCACATATATTAATGTACCGTCTTTTTTAATATGTGTAATGTTTTTGCCAATGGTTTCGCTGTGTTTAATCCGTTTAATCATAGCCTTCATGCTATCATGTTCGGCTAATGGCCTGATGTTCTCCAGCGTGATAGCCATAAATTCCTGATAACTATAACCGTAATGATTTATTGCGGCTTCATTTACCTGCAAAAAGCGCATGGTTTCAACCTCCACAATCCACATAGGCTGCGGGTTTTGATGAAACAGAATTTCGAAGCTGATGTCACCTTCGTTAATGGCTAATTCCTCGCTCATGGGCTATTAAATAATGCAGTGTGTAAACTGTGTATCGGCTAAAAAAATGTATGGACAAGCCAAAAAATGAGAGGCTGGTTTTAAGGCTAGTATAAAGTTATATTCATTTATTAGAATAACAAACTAAATATAAATATGTGTTTAAACGTTTGAAAAATAGTTAAATACAAAAGGCCCGTACATAGTATGCACGGGCCTTTTATTAAACGGAGATATTATAATTTTATGCCAAAACCGATGTTGAACGTGCGGCCATCAGCCGGTAAAATACCGGGGCCGGGGTACATGTTAATACGGCGGGTAAAGTATTTTGCATTAAGGATGTTGTTCACATTTGCGGTAATATGATAATGCGACAAAAAGCTATAGTTGAACGAAGCGTCAAACACATGGTAAGCAGATACCAAACCACTGGCGCCTGTAGGGTTAAATTTGGTGTTGTTGGCATCACTGTAGTTTTTACCTACAT
>CAHJXH010000284.1 GCA_903644075.1 Sphingobacteriaceae bacterium
AACGCATTTCTATCCAGCTTTGAGTTTCATTATTTTCAAGCACTTGTGAAGTAGCCAGGTTAGGGTTTAACCATTTGCTTATCGAGAAGCCTGAAATGGCACAGGCCTGATCGCCGGTGAAAATACCGCTAAGCCCTGCAGGGTTCATCAGCGTACCATCAGGAAGTTTGTAAGCCGTTTGGCCTGATGTTGATGATACCACCAAATTAGTTGTAGGATATTGAGATTTTGATCCCGCAGGCAGCAACGGACTAATGCCTGATGAAGCTGCCCCTGTGTAAATACCGCGGCGTATTTCAATATTCTGGCCTTTAAATATATCGCCCGGTAAAATTACAGTTGCTCTTAACCTTGGTTCTGCATTGGCAAAAATATCCATGGTGTTGTTATACAACAGGTAGTTGCCACTGGCATCAAGCGTTTTAATAGTACCGTTGGCATTTTTAGGGATGCCGTCAAATTTCTCAACAAAATCCAACGTAGGATTTACTTCTGAAGAGTAACCGTTAGGCCCCATCATTTGACGTGGAACATAGTATGCATCATAACCATGCACCGAGTTTGGATATTGATATTCGCGCACAAAAACGTTTTCCTTGCTCGCCGCATCAGAGAAAAGATTTACGAAATTCTGATATTGGGCATTCTTGTCGGTAGCGGACCAGCCTGAAAGATAAAGGCTGTAAGCACCATCCAACAGTTTGGCTGCATCGTACGCTTTTTGAAAATAACCGGCAGCTGTGCTTGTAGGCAGTCCGCAAACCTGGTTGTTAGTGCCATCAAATAAAGTAATGGTATTGTATTTTGCTATTGAACCGGCATAAAGCATTGCACGCGATTTAAATGCCGCCGCAACGTATTTATTTGCCCGACTACCGTCAGCATTATCAGCATTGGTTGTTGGTAGGTTGGCTATCGCAAAATCAAAGTCGCTGGCTACCTGGTCCCATACGGCCTGCTCAGATGAGCGTGGAACGTTAAGGTCAGTAACGTCTGAGCCCGGTGTGTAATTTAAAACCTTATTAACTATCGGCACGCCGCCAAAACGTTTTACTAAGGCAAAATAAGTCATACCACGGATAAAATAAGCCTCGCCCAGCCATGCATTTATTTGTGCTGCACTAAAAGTGCTGGCATATTGCGGCAAGGTTTGGATAAAGTAATCACAATCGTGGATGGTGGTATAATTTCCGCCCCATACGTCCCAGTGCCAGTCGTTAAAGTTTTCAGACGATGAGCCTGATTGGTCGCGGCTTAAAGCTTCGCCAGTTGTCGCAGATGTTGGCTTAATGATCCAGAAAAAGTTCAGTCCCATATCTGGCGTATACCTGAAATCTTCAATGGGCAGTTCGCTGTAAAGCCGCGCCATATAGGCTGTAATACCACCCGGCGAACCGAATACATCCGGATCCTGAATGATGTTTTTAGGCGGAATGTCGAGCTTCCGGCATGCCGAAGCTCCTGTTAGGAGGGCAATTACTAATAGTAATATTTTATATTTTCTCATGATAATGTTCTCAATTAAAATTTAACGTCTAAACCAATGTTATACAACTTGTCGAGCGGGTATAGATAACCGTATTGACCTGTTGGGTGCTCTGGGTCTACATATTTCACGCTGGTGATGGTCAACAAGTTATAACCGTTACCAAAAATCCTGACACCCTTAATCCCGATTGCTTTTAAAACCGGTGTCGGCAATGTGTAGCCGATCTCAAGGCTTTTTAACCTCAAATAAGCGGCATTCTGGTAATTGAAAGTAGAGTTGGTATTAGCTGTTGTGCCGGTATAAGCGAATTTGCCGGGTACCCAAACAGTATTTGGATTATATGGGTCAGCATTAGGATCGGCCGGATGCCAGTCGTTGTTAAACTGGGTTAACGCACTTCCACCTCCCCACAAAGGGATATTTAATTGTTCAACGTATGATACGCTGTAAATCCCGGTTCCCTGTAACAATAAATTAAAGTCAAGATTTTCGTACGAGCCGCCAATGCTTAAACCGTAAGTGATTTTAGGGTTAATGGTTTGTGCCGCATTTGCACCGTTACCATAAGCAATTGGGTGGGTGTCATTTCCATCAATCTGGCCGTCACCATTCCAATCCTGGTAAATGTAATCACCCACTACAGTTCCACGGTTTACATATACCGGGCTGTTGACAATTTGCTGGTAGTTTTGGTATTGACCGGCACCAGAGTTCCCCATCTGGATACCCTGATTTCTGCCAGCGCTGTTATTTAACCAGTCGAGGTAAGAGTTTCCTTGTTTTGATTCTGCCCGGGTTGTGTTGCGGGTATTGGTATAAAGGAAGGTTCCCTTAACATTATAGCGGAACTTACCTATACTGCCATGATGCCCAACCTCAAAATCTATACCTTGCGTTCTGTCGCCATTAAGGTTGGCTTGAGGAAGTGGAGCGCCCAAAACATCTGGCACTTGTAGAGTGGCGTAGGCTAGTAATCCTTTACGATCACGGATAAAATAATCAACTGTAACGTTCATTAATCCTTTCCATAGATCCAGATCAGCACCGGCATCAAATGTATGTGAGGTTGACCAGGTTACGCCCGGGTTCGGAATCCCTTTATTTTGAACAGAGTTAACAAAATTGCCCCCAAATACGGAGCCGCTTGGCAGCTGATTGGGTGACGGTGCTGTTTGGCCTATTCCGTATGCCGGGTAGTTATATCCTGTTAAAAACTGGTAGTATAAACTGCCGTCATCACCCAGCACACCATAAGATGCGCGTAGTTTAAAGTTGTCTATAAAAGATAAGGCGGCGGTATTTTTCCAGAAGCCTTCGTCAGAAACGCGCCATCCCAGTGAAGCCGATGGGAAAAATCCCCAGCCCTGGCTTGGTGCAAAGCGAGACGATTTATCATCGCGGAAACTAAATTCTGCTAAGTATTTACCTTTATAATCATAAGTAAGGCGGCCTACAAGTGAATTGGTGGCATATTCATACAACGCACTATTGCCGTTGTCCTGGCCTGCGTTCTGATTGGCTGCATTACCGGCTGATATCTGATCTACCGGTATGGCCAGTTGGCGATAGGCTGAAAAGTTGTCGCCGGTTTGCTGGTTACCTTCATAAAGTAACAAGGCACTCAGGTTGTGTGAGCCAAAAGTATGGGTGTAATTAATAGAGAACTGGTCGGTATTCTTAGGATAATCGTAGTACTGTCGTTGAACGAAAGCAGGCGAATTATTGAGTGTTGGCGTGTACGTTTTAGTGGCATCATTGTACTCGTACAAATTATATGAGCTCTGGTATAACTTGTTATCCTGTATTTGCTCATCGTAACTGTACAAGCCTTTCAGCGACAGGCCAGGCACAAATGGAACTTTGTACTCAAGGCTTATTGATCCGTCAAAAAACTTGTTGACCTGTTTGCTGTAACCGTTAATGTCAGAACTGCCGTAAGCGATTGGGTTTCCACCATCAACCTGCCCTTTTAAATAGTATGGGGCAGTATTGTTAGCATAAATGGTTTGTGTTGGCAATTCGCGCCATGCTTCCCTTGTGGTATACCAGAAAGGTTCGGCAGGCGAATTTTTAAGATCTGAAATTGCGCTAAGGTTTAGGTTTACAGTAAGGTTTTTACCAACCTTGCTGGTGATGTTAGAACGTACGTTATAACGTTTATAGTTTAAATCATTGCTCTGCAAAAGGCCACCCTGATCGGTGAAACCTGCGCTCAATAGGTATTGTGTAGCGTCTGTACCGCCGGTAGCTGTTAGATTATGTTGTTGTTGCGGCGCCGATTTTCTAAAGGTAGCATCATACCAGTCTGTGCTTTGCTTGCTGCCATTTGCATAGGCTGCAAAATCTGCAGGGGTAAAAACAATTTTACCACCGTTAGCCTGGTGCAAAGCTTGCTGGTTGTACAGCGTCATGTAATCTGTAGCATTAACTGTTTTTGGTAAGCCTGAAGGCACCTGCCAGCCATAAGTGCCATTGTAGCTTAATTGCAGGGTTCCGGCTTTACCTTTTTTAGTGGTAATCAATATTACACCATTCGCCGCCTTTACGCCATAAACTGCAGCCGAGGCATCTTTCAGAACAGAAACGCTTTCAATATCATTAGGGTTCAATCGGGATAAAATATTGCTTGAGCCCACTTGATTGTCGCCGGTGCCACCGGTTACTGTAAAATCTGGTTGCTGAACCCCATCAATTACAACAAGCGGGTTACCCATACCACGGATATTGATGTTGTTGGCAAAGTCGCCCGGTTCGGCTGTGTTTTGTATCACCTGCAAACCCGCAATTTTACCGGTTAGCATGTTTTCAACGTTCTCGTTTTTGGTGGTAACAATTTCCTGGCTCGAAATAGAAGTTACCGCGCTGGTTAACGATACTTTTTTCTGTGTACCGTAACCTACTACCACCACCTCGTTAAGGTTTGATGGGGCAGGGGTAAGGCTTACGCTGATTGTTTTATCATCGCCAACGGCAACCTCTTTGCTGGTGTAGCCCACAAAGCTGAAAACAAGGCTAGCCCCCTTATCGGCGTTCATAGAAAATTTACCGCCTGCATCGGTAACTGTACCTACGCTGGTGCCTTTTATTTTAATAGTAACCCCCGGCAATGTGGCGCCTTTTTCATCTAATACGGTTCCCTGTACTTTACCTGATGATTGTGCGAAGCCTGTATGGTAACAGAGCACCAGGAGGGAAACCAGAAATGTGAGGCTTATGGATTTCCTGAGATAAAACACACGAAGCCTACCATGACTTGTAAAAAGTTTTTTCATAAATAATGGTTTAATTGGTTTAATAAACTGCAGGCTACGGTTGCGCCTGCAATTAATTGGTTGAACAATTTTAAGGGATAGTGTATTAAAAAAGGGGTTAAAATAAGGGTTAATACGATATAAATCTTCTTAACCTTGATGTTTTAACCCTATACTTAACCTTAGTTGGGCCGAAAAAAACGATTTAGCAAAAATGTAGAACATAGCGCAGACATAGATCAAAAAATAAGATCGTGTTTAACAGGCGGAAGTCGAATTAATTATTGAAGCGCTTTCTCGAAACTGATAGGATAATCTTCTCCTAAAGACTTACTGTACTCCTGGGTAAAGTGATCGTAAATTTTTTTTGAGTGTTCAATACCCTTGGTGGTTTTATAACTCTTTAGTTCGT
>CAHJXH010000285.1 GCA_903644075.1 Sphingobacteriaceae bacterium
TGACCCGCAAAACCCGGGCAGGTATATTTTAGGTATCGAATGCGACGGGCAGGCTTATGCCAGTGCAAGGTCAGCTACAGATCGTGACCGGCTGCGTACACAGGTGTTGGAATTATTTGGCTGGAATGTTTACCGTTTATGGACCACAGACTGGTACCGTAACCCCGAACGTGAGTTTCAAAGGCTTGTGGCCGCGATTGAACAGGCTAAAACAATCACAGAAACGATTGATAAGGAAGCCAGTGTATATAACGAGGAAATTACCCGCGATAAACCGATAGAAGAGGATATTAGTGCTAAAGATTATCAATTAGCAGAAATAACAATTGAGCATCCCCGGGCAGAATTCCATTTGTACACATTTGAGGAATTAGGAGTGTGGATTACCGAAATTGTTAAGGTAGAAAGCCCGATCCATATTGATGAATTGTCCAAACGAATGGTTGAGGCGGCCGGGCTTTCTAAAATAGGCTCACGTATTAAATATACCCTTACCCAGGCTACACGATATGCGGAACAGCAAGGTACCATTGTGATACAGAACGACTTTTTATGGTGGCCAGAAATGGAATTACCTATAGTTAGGGACAGGAGTAAATTGCCAGCCGCTTATCGAAAAATACAGCTAATTGCCCCTGAGGAAATATACGAAGCAATAAAGCAGGTTATAGCAGGCGCGATAGCCATAGCAGAAGAAGAACTGATACCCTTAGCAGCACGTTTATTAGGTTTCTCTAGGATTAATGACGAAATCAAACAGACTATTTCAGAAGCAGTGGGTAAGACCATTCAGTTAGGAATTGTAACCAATGAAGGCATTAACCTGAAAATAATTAATAGCTAATCGTTCTCATTTAACAAGTTTTCTCTATTGGTTGAAATTCTTAAATCTTAATAACTTACTACTATTCCATTTAATATATAAATTAATATAACAGCGTAACTTAAACTATAAGTTAATTAAATGGGAATTAGCTCCATTCACGAGGCAACTGTTGTTTAAATATTCTTGAAAGTGTTAGATTTACGGGTCAATTCTATTACCCTATGATTAACCGTTTTAATCGTACCCTGCGTTTGGGATACGGTTTTTCTATATTAATTCTGTTGCTGGTAAGTCTGATCTCTTACTTTACCCTGCAAAGCCTGCTCAATAGCAATCGCATGGTAGAGCACAGCAACCAGATAATGCAAAAGCTGGAACAGTTACTTTCTGAAATGAAGGATGCCGAGACGGGGCAACGCGGTTATTTACTCAGCGGTAAAAGCAGTTATCTTGCGCCATATAATGGAGCTTACAGGCATGCAGTAAAACTGGCTCACGAGCTTAGTGAGTTGACAGCAGATAACAAACTACAGCAAAAGAATATTGCTAATATCGAAGTAGTGTTGCGCCAACGCCTGGCTATTTTACAACAGTTAGTTGAAAAGAAACAGCGTGGCGGGCTTATAATTGCCTCAGATTTGGATGCCGGAAAAGCAGCCATGGATGCTTTGCGCGGGACGGTTGCCCAGGCAGAAATTGAGGAAGAGGTGTTATTAAAAGAACGCACCGGTAAATTGCATTATTACACGGAGATAGTACCAAACCTTATCTTAATTGCGGCACTTGCTGCAATCGCTATTTCAATTTACTCTTATCGTAAAGTGAGTAATGATTATAAAGAAAAAGAACTCTTGCGCACTGAAGTTGAAAACAATGAGCAGGAAGCGCAAAACCTGAATGAGGAACTGACTGCTGCTAATGAAGAGATTACTGCTGCCAACGAAGAACTTACATCAATAAATGAAGAATTGCTGGAGGCTCGTGAGGAATTGTACATTGCAAATGGATCACTGGAGCAACGGGTTAAAGAGCGTACAAAGGCCTTAGAGGAAAGTGAAGAAGAGACCCAAACATTAAACGAAGAGTTGACCGCAATGAACGAAGAGATGGCGGCAACTAATGAAGAATTGATGACCACTAATGAAGAGCTGGCAGAAAGCGAACATCGTTTACAGGAAATGGTTGACGAACTACGAAAAGCCGATGAACGTAGTGCTAAGTTGGTGGCTATTGTAGAATCATCAGATGACGCGATTATAGGGAAAAACCTGGATGGGGTTGTAACGAGTTGGAACCGGGGGGCAGAATCGATATTCGGATACAATGAAGAACAAATCGTTGGCAAGTCGATATTGCAATTAATTCCTGAAGATCTGCAGCATGAGGAGCCCGCAATTTTGGCGCGTTTGCGCAATGGAGAAAAGATTGATCATTATGAAACTATTCGCCGCACACAAGATGGGCGGTTGATCAACGTTTCACTAACCATATCGCCAATCCGCGATAAGGAGGGGCGGGTTACCGGAGTGTCGAAGATTGCACGCGACATCACCGAAAAAAAACGTGATGATGAGCGTAAAAATGATTTCATCGGTATGGCAAGTCACGAATTGAAAACGCCGCTTACATCTCTCACTGCACTGGTGCAGGTTCTCCAATCAAAGTTGAAAACGAATCCAGACCCTTTCATTCCGCAAGCGCTTGTAAGGGTTAACTTGCAAACCAAAAAGATGAGCAATCTTATTAATGGGTTCTTAAATATTTCGCGTTTAGAGTCGGGTAAATTGGAAGTAGTAAGGCAATCTTTTGACCTGCCTGGGTTAATTAAAGAACACCTGGAAGAAATGGAGCTAACAGTTGCCACGCACACTTTTCATTTTGAAGCGCTTCCCAATTTAATGGTATCGGCCGACAGGGATAAGATTGGCTCGGTGATCTCAAACTTATTATCCAATGCGGTTAAATATTCTCCAAAAGGCAAATTGGTAAATGTAAAATGCTCACTAAAAGGCAACGAAACACTTATTAGTGTGCAGGACGAGGGCATGGGGATTCGTGAGCAAGATTTGTCCCGGATATTTGACCGGTATTATCGCGTGGGCTCCGAGCATACCCGCCATATTTCTGGTTTCGGCGTAGGCTTATACTTAAGCGCTGAAATTATACAGCGCCATGGTGGCCGTATTTGGGTAGAGAGCGAAAAGGGCGTTGGTTCTACTTTCTTCTTTACGCTGCCTTACGCTCATTAGCTTTCAATTCATTACCAATGCTTTCATGTAAAGCTTTGATAAATGCATTTTTAAGCACGCCAAGGAAAGTTTCCCAGCCACTGGTTTTAGGGTCATTGATGTTACCTTTAATCGGTACAACGGTTGCTATCTTTTTAGTCTTCGGGTTTTCTACCGCTTTAGCAAATAACCCCACAATCGCTTTCTTTACGATTTTT
Organism: Sphingobacteriaceae bacterium; assembly: GCA_903644075.1. Classification (GTDB taxonomy): domain Bacteria; phylum Bacteroidota; class Bacteroidia; order Sphingobacteriales; family Sphingobacteriaceae; genus Mucilaginibacter. The sequence continues at coordinate 3,273 of CAHJXH010000285.1, forward strand.
AGCGGTCCTTCTTTTTTCTTTATGTCCTTTTTAACATCAAGCACTTTAAGGTCTTTAATAAAAGGTTTGATGTAACCGTTCATTTCACTGTTTTTTAAATTGAGTTTGCTGAACACATCAATATTGCCACGTTCAATATCGAAGTGCACATTAGCTTCTAAAAAGCCATTCAGCGCAAGCATATTAACACCAGTTAATTGCAGTGCAGCGTCGAAATCTGGTATATCTTTTAAGATATTGACCTTCATATCGGCTTTCAGATGCCCCTCACCAATCGATATACCGGTAAGGTTAACCTGCGAGGGTAGCGGATCAGCCTTTTTTTGAACGTTGGCTAAGTTGGTGGCAGTAAGCTGCATGTGGTCAATGTGCAAATCCACATTGGGTTTTTTTCCGAAATCGAGATAAGAAAACTTACCATCATTAACCTGGAGCTTATTGATGGTGATGGGCATTAAGGCCTTTACAGTTTTTGTCCAGCTATCTTTAGAAGGCTCTTTAGATAAGCTTTCTGTTGCCAGGATGTGAACGCTGGGTTCGTTCATAATAATTTCACTAACCAATCTACCTTTAAATAATGATCTCCATTCAATAGAAAGATCTGTGTGCCGAATTTCTAAAAAGGGGTATTTTGCAGGGTCTGTTTTCTTCTTCAAAACTAATCCCTTAATAACATAGGCACCTCTAATTAATGCGATATCAATATCGTCAACATGGCCGGTATAGCCCGGTAACTCATTAAGCTTTTTATTGACGTAATTTTTAACAATACCAGGAAGTGCCAGCCTGATGACAATTATAGCCAACACGACAATGGCAATGATGATGTAGATGATTTTTACCCCCTTGAACAACTGCTTCATAATGCTTTAACCAATAAAAAATACAAATTGTTTCCGGTTAGCTTAATGCCCAGGATGCATCTTTAAAGCGGTTGGTTATTGCGTTAAAAATGATAATGTAGCTAATTTCTTGCAAAATTTCAAAAACAAATCGTACGTCAGAATATTTAATCTTCCGGTTTTAATTACTTTTTAATAAATAATAAGTATTAAAAAACAATAAGATTTCTTTCAGGTTAATTTTAAAAGCTATCTGACACTATGGAAAATACAACAATCAACGTTACAGAAAAAATTGCCACTAAAGCTTATGGAGCTTCGGGTGCCCTTATAGGGGGTGAGACTTTAAAGCCAATGAACTTTGAGCGCGACCCACCACAGGTGGATGAAGTGCTAATAGAAACCCTTTATTGTGGTGTGTGCCATTCGGATGTACACCAGGTAGAGAATGATTGGAAGAATACGCTTTATCCATGTGTGCCGGGGCACGAGGTTATTGGCCGCGTTGTATATGCAGGGCCTGAAGTAACAAAGTTTAAGGTAGGGGATATTGTTGGTGTTGGTTGCATGATTGATAGCTGCCAGCATTGTTCGGCCTGTAAAGAAGGGGAAGAACAGTTCTGCGAACATCCGCACGGGCCAACCATGACCTATAATGGTTATTTTGTAGCTGATGAAACCAAATATAACACCTTCGGCGGCTATTCAAATAACCTGGTAGTAAAAGAAAAATTTGTACTGCGCATACCCGATGGTTTGGATATCAGCAAAGCAGCACCTATACTATGCGCGGGTATTACCACTTATTCTCCCTTAAAACACTGGAATGTAAAAGCGGGGGATAAGGTAGCTGTGGTAGGCATCGGTGGTCTGGGGCACATGGCTGTCAAAATAGCTAAAGCATTAGGTGCAGAAGTAACTGCGATAACTACCAGGGAAGAAAAAAGAGAAGCGGCACGAGAGCTGGGCGCGCATAATGTGATCATCTCGGAAAACGAAGATGAGATGAAGCAATTTCAAAAGTACTTC
>CAHJXH010000286.1 GCA_903644075.1 Sphingobacteriaceae bacterium
ATCATCTGTGCCGTTTAAATTAGGGTTGCTTAATGATGATGCCAATGCATTTAATTCTTCACGGGCACCGCGTACTTTATCTAAAAGTAGTGTTTTAAATTCCTGTAATTCTGAATCAGAATATCTGGTCTTTTCTGGTTGTTCTGGTTTCATTATATTTTACTTATAGCAATCAATATTTCAACATCGTCGATAACCACAGTCTCGGCATCAGCTAAGTTGCTGTCGAACTGAATGTTATCAGCTAAAATTTCGGCGCAAATATATGACAAATTGTTTTTAACCGCTCCGCTGATCAACGGATGCTCGCTTAGGCGGACGTTTATCTTGTCTGTAACTTCAAAATCTTTGCTCTTACGCAGGTTCTGTATACGATTTATCAGTTCCCTTGATATGCCTTCTTGTTTTAGCTCGTCGGTAATGGTAACATCTAAGGCAACTGTTAGTTTGCCAAAACTTGCAACTTGCCATCCCGGTACGTCTTCGGCAGATATTTCTACTTCAGATACCAATATAGTGTATTTTCCGTCAAGTATTGCAATCTCACCCTCATTTTCCAATGTGGCAATCGCTGCATCGTCTAAAGCAATAATAGCATCGCCAACCGGTTTCATATCCTTACCCACTTTTTTGCCTAAAGCTTTAAAGTTAGGTTTGATTTTCTTTTTGATGAAACCTGCCGTGTCCGTAATGTACTCGATATCCTTGATGTTGGTTTCGGTCAGGATCAGGTCCTTCACACCATCAACCTGGTGCTGGAAGTTGGCATCCAATACCGGTAACAAGATTTTGCTTAAAGGCTGGCGAACATTGATACCCACTTTTTTACGCAGTGATAATACTAACGATGATATATCCTGGGCCATTTGCATGCGTTGCTCCAGTTCGGCATCCACTAAATCTGCATGGTAAACAGGGAAATCGGCTAAGTGAACAGACTCGAAATTCTCTTTACCTGTTGTGCTGTTTAAATCGTTATACAAACGCTCTGCAAAGAACGGCGCAATTGGCGACATCAGCTTAGAGATGGTAACCAGACAAGTATATAGCGTTTGATATGCCGATAGCTTATCGTTAGAGTTATCTGATTTCCAGAAACGGCGACGGCTTAAGCGTACGTACCAGTTGCTCAAATGCTCATCAACAAATGATTGGATTGAGCGGGCTGCTTTGGTTGGTTCAAAATCGGCATAAAATGCATCAACCTCCTGGGTTAAAGTATTTAATAAGGAAATGATCCAGCGGTCAATCTCTGGGCGGTCTGCAAATGCAATCTCGGCTTCGCTGTAGTTGAAGTTATCGATATTGGCATAAAGCGAGAAGAACGAGTAGGTGTTGTAAAGCGTACCGAAGAATTTACGGCGCACTTCATCTATGCCCTCCACATTAAATTTCAGGTTATCCCAGGGCGATGCATTGCTGATCATGTACCAACGGGCTGCATCGGCACCGTAGTGCTCAATAGTTTCGAAGGGATCAACGCCATTGCCTAAACGTTTAGACATTTTGTTGCCGTTTTTATCCAACACCAAACCGTTTGATACCACGTTTTTAAACGCAACACCAGGATTGTTAACTACTGCGTTAACGGCTTTAATTTCAGGACTGCATTCGCTTAGCATTACTGCGATAGCGTGCAGGGTGAAGAACCAGCCACGTGTTTGATCCACGCCTTCGGCAATGAAATCGGCAGGGTAGGCGTTGGCAAATGCTTCTTTGTTTTCGAAAGGGAAATGCCATTGTGCATACGGCATAGCGCCCGAATCAAACCAAACATCAATCAGGTCCGGCTCGCGGAACATTTTGTTGCCGGAAGCCGAAACCAGGATCACATCATCCACAAACGGGCGGTGCATATCATCCAGTTTAAAGCCTGCAGGCATAAATCCGGCAGCGATAGACTTTTCAATTTCCGCGTTCATCTCTGCAATAGAACCGATACATTTTTCATCTGTACCGTTCTCCTCGCGCCAAATTGGCAATGGGGTACCCCAGTAGCGTGAACGTGAAAGATTCCAATCAACCAGGTTTTCCAGCCAGTTACCAAAGCGGCCGGTTCCGGTTGCTTCGGGTTTCCAGTTGATGGTTTTGTTAAGCGCAATCAGTTTATCCTTAACGGCAGTGGTTTTAATAAACCAGCTATCTAAAGGATAATATAAAATAGGCTCATCAGTACGCCACGAGTGCGGGTAGCTGTGCTCGTATTTTTTAACGTCGAAAGCTTTGTTATCTTCTTTCAGCTTGATAGAGATCAGTACGTCGGTCGGTTTAAAACCTTCAACTGCGCGCTCTTCTGCACTGTAATATTCTTCTTTAACGTAACGGCCTGCAAAGTCGGTAACCTCGTCAACAAAACGGCCTTGTTTGTTTACTAACGGAACTTCTTTGCCGTTTTCGTCCAGTACCATTACAGATGGTACGTTGTTTTCTTTACAAGCTCTAAAGTCATCCGCGCCAAAAACAGAGGCAGTGTGTACAATACCTGTACCATCTTCGGTAGTCACAAAGTCGGCCGGGATAACACGGAAAGCGTTTTCTTCCAGATCTGCATTGGTTACGTACTCCATCAGTTGATGGTAGTGTAAACCAATAAGGTCGGTGCCTTTAAATTCGGCCTTCTTAACCCAAGGGATTACTTTGTCGCCGCCTTTGTAATCTTCAAAAGATGCGTTTTCGCCTTCGGCCTTAAAATATTTGCTAACCAATACTTTAGCCAATACTACGCTTACCGGTTGGTAGGTGTAAGGGTTAAAGGTGCTGATCTTTACGTAATCAATCTTCTCGCCAACAGCAAGCGCACAGTTTGATGGCAAAGTCCAGGGGGTGGTGGTCCATGCTAAAATTACGGTGTCTTCATCAGCGTTATCAAACAATACCGGCATTAACGGGTGCTGCTGATCGTTCTTTAAATGGAACTGGGCAACAATGGTAGTATCCTTCACCATTTTGTAAGTACCCGGCTGGTTCAGCTCGTGCGAGCTGAGGCCGGTACCAGATTTTGGTGAATATGGCTGCACGGTATAACCTTTATACAGATAACCGGCTTTATAAAACTCTTTCAATATCCACCAAAGCGATTCAATGTATTCATTTTTGTAAGTAATGTACGGATCGTTAAGATCAACCCAGTAACCCATTTTTTCGGTCAGGTCATTCCATACGTCAGTAAATTTCATTACTTCTTTACGGCAGGCTTCGTTATAATCTTCGATCGAGATCTTTTTACCGATATCATCTTTAGTAATACCCAGCGTTTTTTCAACGCCAAGCTCAATCGGCAGGCCGTGGGTATCCCAACCGCCTTTACGTTTTACCTGGTAACCTTTAAGGGTTTTATAACGGCAAAAAATATCTTTAATAGAGCGCGCCATAGCATGGTGAATGCCGGGCATACCATTGGCGCTGGGTGGCCCTTCGTAAAAAGTGTAAGGGTTATCGGCAGGGCGGCTGCTTATACTTTTTTCAAATATGTTGTGCTGTTTCCAGAACTCTAATACCTCTTTGCCAATCTGGGGTAAGTTAAGTTGCTTATATTCCTTGTACATCAATGTGTTCGCCTCAATTTTAAGAGGTGCAAAAATACGGAAATTATATATTAAAAAGGAATTGCGCCGCCTAATTCCCTATAAAGCGGGGCATCCTGTAAATATGAAATTCGGGCTACAAAAAAGCCCTCCGAGGTTTTCGGAGGGCTTTTTCTATATCGTTGATTTTGTATAGCTATATCACCCTCCATTTGTTGCAAATGGCAGTAATAATAATTATTGATAAGCTATTGTTGCGCTGTTTCATTGTTTACGCTGACAAGGTAGACATTGAGGTAGATTTTTGCAAATAAATATTTCGCTGGCGGCTCTTATTAATCCTTGCGCGCGTTTGTAACGGGTGCTTAACGGGTTGGGCGTTTATTAACGCCCGTTAGTTGATGGGCATTATAAATGCCCAACCGGTTGCACACGCGTCAAAGACGCGCGCGAGGGTGAAGGCGGCTGGGGGGCTTAATATATCGCCCTGCTCGCCCCGCCGTCAACTTGCAAAGTTACGCCGCTGATATATGATGCTTGCTCAGATACCAAAAATGCCACGGCAGCGGCAAACTCATCAGGCTGACCAATTCGGCCTAGCGGAATACTTTTAGCTTTCTCTTTAATGGCCTTATTAACGTCCTGGCCTTCGGGGATGGTGTGCTTAATGCGATCGGTTAATATAAAACCGGGGGCAACGTTGTTAACGGTGATGTTGTAAGGGCCAAATTCATCGGCCATCATTTTGGCCATGCCTACTACGCCCATGCGCATGGCGGTTGACAGGACTGAATTTTCGAGCACGGCTTTAACCGATCCGCTCACAATATTAATGATCCGTCCACTGTCTGATTTTTTAAGATAGGGGAGTGCTAATCGGCTGTTACGTGCAAAAGCCAGCAAAATATCGTCGAATGCTTTCTTCCAGGCTGCATCATCAAAATTTTCGAACTTATCAAATGGCGGGCCGCCGGTGTTATTGATGAGGATATCTATCGCGCCGAATTTATCCACCACCTGTTTAATGAGCGACTCGATATCCGCCGGGTTGGATACATCGGCAGCAATGGCGGTTACGCTTCTGCGGGTTTCTTTTTTAATTTCTTCTGCAGTGGCGTCCAATTGTTCCTGGTTGCGCGAGCTGATGATAACGGTTGCACCTTCTTCGGCCAGCGTGGTGGCAATGGCTTTGCCCAGCCCTTTACTTGCGGCCAGTACAATGGCTATTTTATTGCTTAGTTTTAAATCCATAGGTTGATCAAATCTAACGCAATAACAATAAATTCAAAGCCTTGTTTAAAGAACAGGCGCTTCCATATCGGCCGCTGGTTCTGTAATTGCTTCTGCTTTTTTATTGCGTTTCTCTAAGCTAAGTAAAAAAGCCGGCAATAAAGTAAGGTTGGTAATCATGGCAATCAACAAGGTGATCGACAATAAAATACCCAATGCTACCGTACCGCCAAAGGTCGATGCTGCAAAAATGCCAAACCCGAAAAACAGTACCGTTGCAATATAGATCATGCTGATGCCTGTCTCACGAATGGTATCAGACACCACCT
>CAHJXH010000287.1 GCA_903644075.1 Sphingobacteriaceae bacterium
TACCATGGTTGCCGCACAGGTAATGGGTAATGATGTGACCATCTCAATCGGTGGATCGAACGGGCATTACGAACTGAACGTATTTAAACCGGTTATGGCAGCTAACTTCCTGCAATCGGCACGTTTAATTGGCGATGCTTGTGTATCATTTAACGATCATTGCGCGGTTGGTATTGAGCCAAACTACGCTGGTATTAAAAAACACCTCGAAAATTCATTAATGCTGGTAACTGCATTGAACCCGCATATCGGTTACGAGAATGCGGCTAAAATTGCTAAAACAGCATTGAAAGAAAATAAATCATTACGCGAAGCGGCTGTTGGCCTTGGCTTGTTAACCAACGAGCAGTTTGACCAATGGGTTCGCCCCGAAGATATGATCGGAAGTTTAAAATAATAACCCCACCTAAATCCTCCCCTGAAGGGGAGGACTTTTTTGTTTTATGGTTAAACGCTCCAACGTCCTTCGTCCTGTATCTTTTGTCCTTTTGCCGAAGGCGTCTTTCCTACTATTTGCTACTTTGTTACTGCTACTTAGCGCATCCTGTACCTTCAACCCGCCATTACAAGGCAAAGGCATAGGTGAATTACAGGGCGATTGGCAGCAGGATACATCGGCCCTGCAAAAAAAACTTGTTAACTATACACTGTATCATTACAAATTTGATTGCGATTCATTCTTCGTACAGATCAAAACCTTCAGCAAGGTTAACTATGGCGATGATACTTGTATGCGATCTGGCCATTGGGCCGAGTATGCTAAAGGCGCTTATGTACTGAGGCATGATACCCTGCGCTTGCAAGGCCTGTTTTGTACTGCCAACTATCAGTATAAAAACGAGGGAGGCTGTTTCAGGTCGGGGTATTATGATGAGCATTTTACCGTTCTGAAAAAAAACGACTCGGTTTATCAGTTTACCAGTACTGCGAGCGTTACTCCTTTTACCGTTCATTTAGAAAAAAGAAACACCTGTAATCCAAAAGCATTATAACATGAAATTAAATTTTCTTAAAAAACTAATCTTAGGCGTGGCTGTGCTTTACGCACCTGCACAAGCCATGGCATGGGGCACGCAAGGCCACCGCATTTGCGGCCAGATTGCCGATAGTTACCTTAGCCCTAAAGCCCGTAAGGCTGTTCAGGAAATTTTAGGCAATGAGTCTATTGCTATTACCAGTAACTGGGCCGATTTTATTAAATCAGACCCATCGTTCAGCTACCTGTCGTCATGGCATTATATCGATTTTGATAAGCCATATACTTACGATGAGATGGTTGATTTTCTGCACACCGACAAAAATACTGATGCCTACACCAAGCTGCAGTTTATGATCGGCGAGTTGAAAAAGAAAGACCTGAGCAAAGAGAACAGATTGTTATATCTACGTATGGTGATTCATATTGTTGAGGATATTCACCAGCCAATGCACACTGCCCACACCGGCGACAAAGGCGGCAACGATATTAAAGTAAACTGGTTTAGCAAACCTACCAACCTGCACTCGATCTGGGATAGCGAGCTGATTGATTTTCAACAGTTAAGCTATACCGAATACGCTACATGGATTAACCACACCACCCCTGCACAACGCGCCGAATTACAGAAAGAGCCGATCAGCAAATGGATCTATGATTCAAGCATCATAGCCGGTAAAATTTACGATGATGTTAAGCCTGGTGATACCCTGAACTACAAATACAACTTTAATAACATTGCTACGGTAAACCAGCAATTGCTTAAAGCCGGTGTACACTTGGCGGGTTTGCTGAACGAAATATTTATGTAATTAGTTGTCGGTTGTCTGTTATCAGTTGTCAGGAAAAAATTCGTCGACTGCTGAGGCAGACAACCGACAACTGACAACCGACAACCGAACATGAAGATTCTAATGGTATGCCTGGGCAATATATGCCGTTCGCCGTTGGCGGAGGGTATTATGCAACACCTGGCGGATGAGCAGCATTTAGGCTGGGAAATTGACTCGGCAGGTACCGGTAACTGGCATGTTGGCCAGGGGCCCGACCGCCGCTCTACCCGTGTGGCGCGCGAGCGTGGGGTTGATATCAGCCAACAAGTTTGCCGCCAGTTCAGCACTTCAGATTTCGATGAGTTCGATCATATCCTGGTTATGGACAAAAATAACCTGGCCGATGTGCTGGCCCTTGCGCCAAACACACAAGCGGCTCAAAAAGTTAAACTATTACTGGGCACTAAAGAGGTTCCCGACCCCTATTACGATGATAAGCTGTTTGATCCTGTTTTCGACCTGATCGAAGACGGATGTAAGAGCTTCATCAAAACCTTAAAATAAAAACGGGGTCTTGCAAAACCCGCTTTTATAACTGATACAAATCACAATTTAATTCATGAAATACTTCTACTTGCTATTATTCAGCATTATTCCTGCTGCTGTTTTTTCTCAAACTAATTTTCAAAAAGGATACATTATTAAAGCCGCCGGAGATACGGTACGCGGCTATATCGATAACAGGGAATGGAATATAAACCCCGAGGTTATTAAATTCAAAGCACCCCCGGGAGATGTAAAGGCTGTTCAGTATAAACCAGCAGACATTAAGGCTTTTGTAATAAGCGGTATTAACGAATATCAATCATACACCGGTTATATATCTATGGGTAAAACACAAGGTACTCAGCTATCATCGGGCATTGACACCACTACAATAAATGCATCTGTGTTTTTAAAGCTTTTGGCTTATGGCGAAAATGTAAAACTTTACGCTTACACAGACCAGATTAAACCCAGATATTTTGTACAGGAAAATGGCCAGCAGCCTGTAGAATTAAAGTATAATGTTTTTTTCAGTAACAAAATTGAAGATAGTGGCATTTTAAGCACTCAGGTATATAAAGGACAATTGTCTGTGCTGGCAAAAAAATATATGCCCGGGAATGAAAAGCTTACTACTTTGATTACCCGTGCCGAATATAGTGCTGCGCAATTGACGGTGATTGTTAACGCAATAAATAATAGCAAAAGCACCCCGGTAAAATCTTCAGAAATTCCGCACTTCCGGTTATTTGTGGGGGCTGGCTTCGGGGTTTCTAAATCTAAATTTGATGGGTCTCCAGAGTTTGCTACAGCCAATTCGAGCAGTTCAACGGCACCTGTTTTTGATGCCGGGATTGATTTTCTACCGCAACCACACTCACAAAGGTTTATAGTACGTGCCGAGCTACTTTATACGCGCGCCAACTCTAATTTCGAAGCCGACCAAGCAGGCCCGGTCGATAAATACACAGCAACAATTACACAGCGTACATTTGCTGTTTTACCGCAGGTTATTTATAATTTCTATAATTCAGAAAGTGTTAAAATATATGCCGGGCTTGGTGTGAGCGCTAATTTTTCGTCGTACAAAACCACAAAATCTGTAACAGTTGATACCTATACTGTTAACTATAATAATATTTTTGATTTTAATACCGCCTGGGTTAGCATCCCAGTTGAGGCCGGCGTTATACTTAATAAACGTCTCGATATTATGGCGCGCTATTTACTACCATCAGACTATGGAGGGGGCGATTACAATGTGCGGGTTTCCAGTTTTCAGATTGGGGCACATTGGTTCTTTGGTAAGCATTAGATATTAACAGCAAAGCGATCATTATCGACTTTGATATTTAGCAGCCCCGATTTTTTAATATCTTTGGGTTATATAAAACTTATCACAATTCATGAAATACTTCTACGTACTGCTTTGTTGCATAATTCCAGCAACGGTTTTTTCACAAACTAATTTTCAAAAAGGTTACATAATTAAATCTGTCGGGGATACCGTTAGAGGGTACATTGACTACCAGGAATGGAACCGGAACCCTCAGGAAATCAATTTTAAAATGATGCCTGGAGATAAATCAGCAATAGTATATAAGCCTGGAGATATAAATGGTTTTAATGTAGATGGGTATGAACAATACCGATCATATAAATGCAAAATATCAACCGGCGCAACGCAAGGGATGGAACTTTCTGTAGGGCGGGATACCGGCACCGTAAGTGAACAAATATTTTTACAGGTATTAGTTGATGGCTCACTTGTAAAACTTTACGATTATACAGATAAAATTAAATCAAGATATTTTATTCAGGAAAAGGGAGGAAACCCAATAGAACTGGAATACGCTGTTTTTTACAACCCAACAGTAGAACAGCGCCAAATGGAGAGTGTTGAAAAATATAAAACCCAACTGGCCCTGGTTGCTCAAAAGTATGTTGCTGATAATAAAAAAATTATGGGCCGGATCAACGTAGCTCAATATACTGCAAGGGGAATGGTTGAGATTGTAAACCGTATTAATGATATTGATAACAGAACAGCAGTTAAAGAGCAAAAAAAACTTTACAGATTTATTGTCGGCGGCGGCGTTAATTTTACGCAGACCAGTTTTACCGGGCAAAGCATGTTCTCGGGATCCAAATCGGGCAACTCAACTACACCAGTAATAAGTGCCGGGGTGGATTTTTTTAGCAACCCGCATGTACAGCGCCTAATACTTAGAGGCGAAGTCATGTTTTCGTGGATTAACCCCACCTTTAATGCAAGTGATAATATTGGTAATCAATACGTAGCCACTATTAATCAACATACATTCACCATTTTACCTCAGGTGATCTATAATTTTTACAATACAGAAAATGTTAAAGTATATGGAGGTGCAGGCGTTGGTGGTAATCTCTCATCCTACTCTGATAGTAAATATCAATTAATTAATAACGGAAAGCCTGTTGGCGGAATGACCTATGATTTGGCGAGTTTTTGGTTAAGCTTCCCCATTGAGGCGGGGTTGGGTTTAAATAAACGGGTTGATATTTCACTGCGGTACTCATTCCCTACTTCATACTCACATTACGTGGTATATGGTATAAATAATACTCAATATCAACTGGGTGTGCATTATTTATTCGGCAAAAAGTATTAAGATACAAATCAAGAATATTTTGAAAAGGCGATCATTGATCACGAATGGTCGGAAGAAATTCCGACCATTTTTATGTTTTAAAAAACAGTCCTGGGTTTCCTCCGCATTGCACGTCGATCATGGCGATAGC
>CAHJXH010000288.1 GCA_903644075.1 Sphingobacteriaceae bacterium
AGCACGGTCGGGCAATTTTTCTCCATTAAATGTAGCCGAACTTTTTTTACAGGAAGCCGTGGGTGGCTTAATTTTCGGTGCGGTGATTGGCTACATCGGCTACCTGGCCATGCGATCCATCGATGATTACAAGGTTGAAGTAATGATAACCCTGGCCGTTGTAATGGGCGGTTATCTTATTGCAGGTCATTTGCATGTTTCGGGCCCGCTGGCTATGGTGGTGGCCGGTATTATTTTAGGCAACAAGGTAAAAGGCGAAGGTGTATCTGAACTAACACAAGACTACCTCGAAAAATTCTGGGAACTGATAGATGAGATTTTAAACGCCGTGCTGTTTCTATTAATCGGGCTGGAAATGCTGATCATCAAAATAAGCACACCTGTTTTAATCATAGGCATTATATCCATATTCCTGGTGCTACTGGCCCGGTGGATCTCGGTTATATTACCTGTTATGGCGTTAAAATATAAGATTAAATTTGAGCAGAATGCTGTTGCCATACTCACCTGGGGTGGCCTCCGCGGCGGTATTTCGGTAGCCCTGGCTTTATCCCTTGAAACCAAAATGTACCGCGACGAGTTTGTGCTGATCACCTACGTAATTGTTGTATTCTCGATACTGGTGCAGGGTTTAACTATTGGGCCTGTTGCAAGACGGTTACTAAGGCCGGCGAAAGGTTGAGTTTCAAATTCCCTCCTTGGGGACTACCGGGTACCCACAAGTCTGATCGGCATAAATTATACCCCTTATCAGCGTTTGCGCAAGATGCACTGATAGTAGTATTCCCCTTTTGAAGGGGAAAGCAATGCCATTGCTAATACTACCAACGTTCATAAGGGGTAGAAACTGAGGCAGGTTTAAACTTGTACACACTTGTAGTCCCCGAAGAGGGTGCTGTTGGGCTACATAACGGCAGGGAGGGGTAATTCGTATGCTAAGCATTTGAAGAACCCCTCCCTAACTCTCCCAAGGGAGGGAACAAGCCGTCCATCAAAACTCAATGTACTCCCACTCTATTTTTATTAACCAATGGCAGCACAATAAATTTCACAATACAGTGAGCAACCAGCGATAAAGAAAAGGTAAAAACGATGATCATCGCAAGTTTAACCGGCGTATTAAAATAATCCAAAAAGCCCGAACGATGCTCGCCGCTGTACAATAATGCAAGGATGAAAACGGTAACACCTGTAAGCCACAAGGTAAGGTGCGAGTAGAAATAACGAGACGACCCGAATTTGGGGCCAACAAACGAAGCAATTAACAGCACAACATGTGCAACAAATAAAATTAGGGCAGTAAAAGTTAGCAGATAAAACATAGTAAAGATTTATAAGGTTGTTTCGAAACCAAAGTAAAAAATTGTCTCCTCATTATTAGCAAAATATTTCGTTCAAGTTGTGAACAGACATTCCTTTTATACTGATAAATTTGCAAATCATTCTACCTTATTCTCTAATTTGCTCGCTCCATATCAACCATGCAAAACACACTCCTCCAAACCTACGGAAACATTGATATTTATCTGTTCGACCAGTTGCTGAAGGGCCGCTATGATAATGCCGTAAAAGTACTTGATGTGGGCTGCGGCGCCGGGCGAAACCTGTTTTACTTTTTACGTAATGGCTACGAGGTTTTTGGTATCGATCCCAATCCTACAGCTATTGAAACGGTTAAGCAATTATCAGCAGCGCTTGCTCCTGAAAATCCGCAGGAAAACTTTGTAATAGGCTATGCCGAGAATCTGCCCTATAACGATGCCGAATTTGATCTGATCATCTGCAATGCCGTACTGCACTTTGCAAAAGATGAACAGCATTTTGAGCATATGCTGCGGTCCATGTTTCGGGTTTTAAAACCTGGGGGATACTTTTTTGCAAGGCTGGCATCAGATATCGGGATAGAAACCCTGATAAAACCATTAGGTAATCACCGTTATTTATTACCCGATGGCAGCGAACGCTTTTTGGTCGACGAAGAAAGACTATCGAAATACACCACCGAACTAGGTGTATTATACGAACCCATAAAAACCACCAATGTACAAAACCTGCGCGCTATGACTACCTGGTGTGTGCAGAAAGTGTAATTATGTTTAGACTAAACAACAAACCCTCTTCGCGCTAACGAAGAGGGTTGAAAACGTTTTGTTAAGATCGTATTATTTTTTCTTTTCAGGAACTAACATTCCCGGGTAAAGTACGCCGTCCATGTCGGTCATCTGAAGGTTCAGGAGATGGGATACCAGCGGTGCAATGTCTTCCTGGCCAATAACCGGCAAAACCACACCTTGTTTTATGCCGCGTCCAAAAGCAAGAAAACCTGTTTGGATGTCTTTAAAATCAGTTGGTAAGTATCCATGTGTTCCGCCTTTGGCTGCGGTTAATAGGTCGCCGGTTGACGCAGCTCCGAAACAAATGCCCTGATAAGCTGCCAGCGCTAAAGCTGCGTTAGGGTCGCCCTGCGCTTCGGTAATTTGTTTTTTATCAAGCACATGAAAAAGCTTTTTAACACCAACAGGCAATTCTGCAAGGGCTTTGTTTACTTTTTCTAACGAAGCCTTGTCTTTAGGGTCGCGAAGGATCAGAAATGCCGAACCACCACTTTGCTGAAAAAACGCTTTCCAGTTTTCTTTATCATCATTGTTATACAAACCTATTTTGGCAAGCATCACGTTAGGGTTTACTTGTGTATTGATATCAACAAACCCATGGTCGCCGGTTACAATAAATGTGGTATTCTCGCGCATGCCTGCCATTTCAACAGCATCCATAATCGTTTTAATGGCCACATCTACCCCGACTACTGCCGAACGTACTTTATCGCCTTCGCGGCCTTGCTCATGCTGAAAGTGATCGGTTAGGCCGATGTGGATAGCCAAAAACGCAGGTTTATATTTACGCAGAATATAAGCCGCCATGCGTGATTTGTTCTGATCGTTGGTATTATTATCTAACGTAGCACCGTACTCGTCATTCAGCTTTCCGATGGCGTTATCCTGTACTTCCTGGAAAAGCGATTTCGGGTTCGATTCGTCATATAAAGCTTTGATCTCGTCCTTTTTCTCACCTTTATTTTTTGGCAGAATTACAAATTCGGGCAGGTTATAGTCGATAGGTGCACCAACGGTTACAGGCCAGCTTACACCAGCTGTAACTAAACCGGCACCTTTAGCCGCTGTCCAGATGGTAGGCACCTTAATATCTTTATAATACCAAAACCATTTGCCGGTAACACCCAGTGGCTCTACCGGCGTGTTGTAGTAAATACCATGTTTTGCAGGTAATACACCGCTTATGATGGTGGTGTGCGATGGGTAAGTTACCGTTGGGAAACTACCGCGCACGCCTTGTGCATAAGTACCGGTTTTCATGGCCTGGCGAACGTTTACCATCCCCCATGTTGGGTCTAAATAAAACTCGGGACGCAGCCCGTCGATACTAATTAATACTACGTGTTTTTCTTGCGCGCGTGCAACAGATGTGGCCAGCATGCAAACAAAAAGACTCTTTAACAGAAATTTCATAATGTTTATTGAATAGGTAAGTGAAATATTAATAACCCGGGTTTTGCGTAAGCTGCGTGTTCAAGCCTACTTCGGCCTGAGGTAGCGGAAACAGCAGTTTATCATTATTAACAATGTATGAATCTGGCGATATGTAGCTGATCTGGGTTTTCAACTTCACACCAAACGCATTCATCACAGTAATTGCATTACCGGTGCGCGTTAAATCGTGCCAGCGTTTGTTTTCAAAGGCCAGCTCAATGCGGCGCTCGTGCAAAATAGTATTGCGCAAGGCGGTTTGATCAGCGCTGGTAACAGCAGCCAATCCGGCACGGGCACGAACGGTATTTAAAGCAATCAGTGGCGATTTACCCTGCTCATTTTGAGCTTCGGCCAATAGTAATAAAGCCTCCGAATAACGGTAAATCGGAAAATCGTCAGCCGAACCTGTTATGTAAGCCGGCGTGTGCTCATATTTTTTGATGTAAGGCACGGCAGTTTTTCCGCTTGGTGGACCGGCATAATTTACGGCGCTTTTTACAGCAGAGTAAGTAAAATAGCTACTACCGTCATAAGTACCTTCGGCAATACCAACAGAAGCATCCAGGCGTTTATCACCAGCCTCATAACTACTAAGGAGGTCCGGCGAAGGCGTATTCCAGCCGCCAGTGGTGGTGTTGTCAATAACCAGTGTGGTAACTAACGATGTATTTTTACTGCGCGGCAGGAAATAGAAACATAATGGATTTGGCGTAACACCAGTGGCGGTACCATCTAAAAACTGAACCTCAAACAACGACTCCTTGCTGTTTTTATTGGCAGGTAAAAATGCATCAGCATAATTCGTATTCAAACCGTAGCCCATGGTTGCTAAACTATTCAGCAAGGTCTCAGCTTCAGCCCAGCGTTTCTGTGTAACGTATACATCAGCTAACAATACAGTAGCAGCACCTTTAGTAGCTACACCTGTTTGCGGGAATTTTGGAACAGCCAGTTCGTTCATGGCATCGGTGGCATCGGCAATAATTTGCTTGTACACATCATCGGCAGATGCGCGCGGCAAAAAGGCATCATCAGGCGTAGTTACTTCTTTAACAAACAGCGGTACACCGCCAAACAAGCGCACCAGTTTAAAGTACATCAGCGCACGCAGAAATTTGCACTGACCGTCGTAGCTTTTTACCGATGCATCAGGAATACCCGATGCCGTTTTCAACCTCGAGATCACAATGTTTGATCTGGATATTACTGAATAAATCTTTTGCCATTCGGCAGCAGTATAGCTATCTGTCGAGGGGTCCATAAAGTCAGACAGCTTTTCGCGATCGGTATACGCTGTACCCCTGTTGGTTAAAAACGACTGATAGATGGTATTATCCGAACGCATCTCCGAGAATAGGTAATCTGTTGTTACAACATAGCGCAACCCCGAATACGCAGCTGTAACTGCTTGCCCGAATTGTGCATCCGTTTGGAAATAATTCTGATCGCTGTATGATGATTTGGGCGCTAAATCAATAAAGCTTTTTTTGCATGAGGCCACTGTT
>CAHJXH010000289.1 GCA_903644075.1 Sphingobacteriaceae bacterium
CAGCAATTATACAATATATATTCCTTACTTCTCTTCCAGGTCGGCAAACAGCTTCGGCCAAAAAGCGGGCAGAACAATGGTGGCCTGTGTGTGGCAAGAGGCATTGGAAATTTTGCAGAAGGGCAAAGGCCTGTGTGAACGCGAGTGGGGCAAAAGATCCCGGCCTGTGGTTCTATACGCTGTGTAGCATGGCCATGTGCTTAAAGAAGCCTTTTGCCGAAAAGCTTTTTGGTTACTTTGTAGCTACAAAGTAACAAGCCAACCCGTGGCGATTGAGCGGGACTGACAGTGATAAAAGCACAAATCGTAGTTATTTGCAACCACGTAGATCAAAGCACGCACCTCCCTTCGTTCCTCGGAATGACGTGCAAGGAAAACATTGCTACTACCCTTATTTAATCATCCAACCCCTTACCATCCAAAATCTGCGGAATAGACTTTTCAACCCTGGCCTCACGGGTTTTAGCCTGTTTAGCTGCCGAGAAATAAAGTTTATAAGCTCTTTGTCGGCCCGGAGTTAATGCCTCGAAGGCAGTTTTAAGAGCGGGTATTTCATCCAATTTTTTTTGAAATTCTTCGGCAGTTGTAAACTCCTCTGTTTTTTTAAGTTCTACTTTTAGTCCGGCCCTTTCTACCTCAATGGCTTCGTAGATATAGGCTTTCAAAATAGCTTTGCTATCAATAACCTCCTTAACATTAGTAAACCTGATCTGCCGTGCCGATTGCACATTTTCCGTTTGCTGAATTAAAATACCTTCAGCATCATTTAACAAAGCACCTTTGAAAAACAGATAAGCGCAGTACTCTTTAAAAGCATGGATGAGTACAATGTTATTTTGCTGAAATGTATAACAGGGGCAGCCCCATTTCAGCTCTTCGGTTAAATTGCAATCGAGTGCAATTACTCTTAATTGCTCCAGTTCTTCCTGCCACTTTTTGGCTTTGTTAAAAAAGAAATCAACTTTAGGGTTCATGTTATTCATTGTTAATTAAACCGAAATAATTTTCCTGTCCGCAGGCCTAAAGTACCATGACACTATCGTAAGTACCAGTAATAATACGGAAGGTAAAATCTCACCTACCGCACTACCCAACACCACATGCGAAAATATAGCTCCCGACATCACGAAGAAAAAGCCTGCATAAGCCCACTCTTTCAGTAATGGAAATTTAGGAATAAGTATGGCCACAACACCCAAAAATTTCCAGATACCCAATATAGTTAGAAAATAGGTTGGGTAACCCAAGTGTGTAACACTATCAACTCCGCCAGCCCCCGCTTTGGCTTTTAACAATTGTACCGCACCCGTTGATAGCATACCTAATGCAAGCCAGAGTGTGGCTACCCAGTAAATGATCTTATTTCGTTTGCTCATGGCCTGCTATTTTAATTGGTTTAAAATTTCTTGCATGCGGTTATGTGCCATGTTGATCCCTTTGGCAAACGGCAGCTGCATCACCTGATCGCGCATGGCTACCGATTCATAGATGACGTGCATGGTTAACTTGCTGGTATCGTCGGTCAATTTTTCAAACTCGTAAAACTCCAATTGTACGCCGAAAGGTGTGTTCTCCATTTCAAACGTGCGGGTTATTTTAAGGTTCGGGCTAAACTCGTGGATCACACCGTTGAAACCATGCTTGTTTCCTTTAGGGTCGGTTGTTTCAAACTGGTAGCTTCCATGCTTTTTACTTTCGAGTTTCAGCACTTTGGTTCCCATCCATTGTTCTACAATTTCGGCTTCTACGTAGGCTTTAAAGAGTAATTCTAAAGGCAAATCAAATTCCCTGGTAATTATCAGATCCTGCTCGCCGTCTTTGGCGTCAATCTTTGTTTTCAGTTCCATATCCTTTAGGCTTTTGGTTTATAGTTTTTCATTACGCTTTCCAGTTTATTAAAACGGTCATCCCACATCTGGCGGAATGGCTCAATAAAATCGGCCACCTCTTTCATTTTTTTAGCGTTAATGTTATAGTAAATCTCACGGCCGTTTTGCTTTTGCTCCAGCAACTCACACTCGGTGAGTATTTGCAGGTGTTTAGAAACCGTGGGTCTTGCCGTGTCGAAATTTGAGGCTATCGAACCCGCCTTCATGGCCTGTGTGGCAACCAGTAGTAGTATTGCCCTTCTGGTAGGGTCGGCTATAGCCTGGAATACATCTCGTCTTAAATTCATCATGTAGTTATTTGACTACAAATATATGTGAAGCCATTTAACTACGCAATTATTTTTACGATTTCCTTAGACATGAAAATTTGAAAACCATCTGACAGTACTGCTATTATCGGCAGCCCCGTGTTGCGCTTATACTACACATGGCCTTAGTCACGGGCCGGTATCCGCTTCACCCGGGTTTAGGTAAATCAATGAGTGAAGGAGAGAATGATAGAAGGAGTGAATCATACCTAAATTACGTAATCTAAGTCTAAAACTTCTCTTTTCGCTATTCTATCATTCTCTCCTTCACTCATTCTATCACTAACCCCTTCTATCATTCTCTCATTAACCCCAAAAATCAGATTCAGATTAAAATGTGAAACATCTATCCTACCGCACAATCATCTATGCCATCTAAAAATCCCTAATTTTATTCAGGCGTTATTCAGCACTTACCCTATTCTGTTTAATGTATTTGGCATGCAGCTCTGCACCCATTATTCTGCATACAGCAAAATCAAGAAACCTTTTTATAAACACATCAATAATCTTCACTTAAACAATTAAAAAATGGAAAAGAACAATTACCACAAACTGGTAGCCGAGTTTTTAGGAACTATGGTACTGGTATTAATGGGTTGCGGCAGTGCTGTAATCAGCAGCACCAGCGGAGTAATAGCCGGGGTTGGGCTTTTGGGTATTTCGTTTGCTTTCGGGCTATCGGTTGTGGCTATGGCTTATGCAATAGGCCATATTTCGGGCTGCCACATTAACCCGGCTATCAGCATTGGCATGGTGGCAGCAGGCCGCATGCGCGTGTCTGAATGTATAGGTTATGTGATTGTACAAATTTTAGGCGCTATAGCAGGTGCGGGCATTCTTTACGTAATTGCAAGCGGCAAGCCAGATTGGAATATAGCCACCTCGGTAGCCGGACTGGGACAAAACGGTTATGGCCCGGGGTCGCCAAAGCACTATGACCTTACATCGTGCTTTATTGCCGAATTTGTTTTTACTGCCATATTTCTATTGGTTATATTCGGTTCAACATCATCTAAAAACATTCACGGTGGTTTTGCCGGTTTGGCAATTGGCTTAAGCCTGGTGCTGATACACATTGTGGGTATCCCGGTTACCGGCGTTTCTGTGAACCCTGCCCGTAGCATCGGTCCGGCCGTATTTGCAGGTGGCCTTGCGCTCGAACAAGTATGGCTTTTTATTGTTGCACCGATTGCAGGTGCTTTAGTTGCGGCCATCATATGGCGCTATTTTGTAGAACGAACAGATAACCTTACAGCATAAAACTAAAATCTATTTATATGATCAGCAAATTTATACATCGGTTAAAGTACACTTTATTATTATCAGGCTTCGGCATAGCGGCTTATGCGCAAACGCCTGCGGCTGCCCCGCCGCCCGATACCGCCAAGGTTTGGGTCATCCATGGTCAAAACACGATATTAATAAACCAAAGCTCATTCTCAAACTGGGCTGCCGGTGGTATAAATTCGCTTGCTGCCAGTGCAGTGCTCGATTACGATTTTAATTACAAGCACGATAAATGGAGCTGGGACAACAAAGTTATTATGGCCTACGGACTAAGCCGCCAACCCGACATTGGCTGGCGCAAAAATGATGACCGCGCCATATTAAACAGTTTACTGGGTTATAAAGCTGCCAAATACTGGCTGTATACCTTTTTGGTAAACTTCCAAACCCAGTTTGCAAACGGTTATAATTACGATTCGAACAATATGCGAACCTTAATATCGGCGCCTTTTGCACCGGCTTACCTAACCCTTGGGCCGGGTTTTGCCTATAAGCGATCTGATAGTTTGCGGATCAATATTTCGCCCCTGGCATCGAGGTTTACCTTTGTAAGTAACAGTTTCCTTTCAGCCCTAGGTTCTTATGGGGTTGATCCGGGTAAGAAAAACCTGTACCAGTTAGGCGCGTCTTTAGATGCTTACTACAAACTCGGCATTGCCAAAAATATCACGCTCGAAAACATCCTGAAGCTTTACTCAGATTACCTGAAGAAACCACAGAATATATATGCCGATTATTCGGCCAACCTATACATGAAAGTAAATAAGGTGGTGACCGTCAATTTAGGGGTCGAACTGATTAATGACCCGCTTGCCCGCATTGCCGAGGAAAAAGATGGCGTAACCGAATATCATTCGCTTCTACAAGTAAAGCAGATTTTTGGCGCGGGGTTAACGTATAAATTTTAAAGCCCAAGCGTCATGTTGAACTTGTTTCAACACCCAACATGCTAAGCTGTAATATGAAAACATCAGACCTGTCCTATGGGGTGCCGAAACAAGTTCACTGTTGTCCGGTAAAAGATTTTTCGAAAAAGTTTACCGGACAGCCGGAATCGAAATAGCCACAATATTTCATACAAAAGATTTCTTAAAAGCCTATATCGCAACCATACAGGGTCTAAGTGAAAGAAATCAACTACTATTCTAAAGTTTTTACCGGACAGCCGGTCTTCGAAAACAAAAATACTTGAGCAGAAAGTAGGGGGCTTACTTTTAAAAACACGATAAAAAGTGGCTTTTCGAGTATTTAAAGGCATATTTTAAATGCCTAATTAACTTTCCCCGGACAACAGTGAAACAAGTTCGGCATGACGGAGTAGGTCAAATCATGTTCCCTCACCTTAGGCTACCGTGTACCCACAAGTTCGAATCAGCCTAAATTATACCCCTTATTAGCGTTGCTGCAAACTGCACCGGCAGTAGTTTTCCCCTTTGAAAGGGGAAGACAGAGGCAGTGCTAATGCTACTCCCTTTAATAAGGGGTAGAAATGACAGCAGGTTAAAAGATGTAGTACACCGTAGCTTCA
>CAHJXH010000290.1 GCA_903644075.1 Sphingobacteriaceae bacterium
TTAAACAAGCTTATATCCCGGTTGGCTTAGGTTTTAAAATTAACCTATCAAGCGTTGTTGGTTTAGATTTAGGTTACCAGGTTAACTTTGTTGACGGCGATAACTTCGACGGTTACAAAATTGGTAGCACTAACGATAAATTCTCTTACGCACACATCGGTTTAGAATTTGCTTTAGGTAAATCTTCAAAACCTAAATTGATTCAACACAATCCTGTTAATTCAATGCG
Organism: Sphingobacteriaceae bacterium; assembly: GCA_903644075.1. Lineage (GTDB taxonomy): Bacteria > Bacteroidota > Bacteroidia > Sphingobacteriales > Sphingobacteriaceae > Mucilaginibacter. The sequence continues at coordinate 230 of CAHJXH010000290.1, forward strand.
TACCGAGTACCTATGGAAAGACGCTCAGTTACAATCTAAATTAGATGCAGAACGTGCTAAGAATGATAAATTAAGATCAGACTTAGACGCTACTAACGCAAACTTAGCTTCTTTAAATGCTAAATTTACTGCCGATGCTGATGGTGATGGTGTTATCGATTTATTTGATAAATGCCCTAACACACCAGCAGGTGTTAAAGTTGATGGCGCAGGTTGCCCATTGCCTCCGGCTAAAATCGTTATCACTGAAGAAGACAGACGCGTAGTTAGAAATGCAATTGCTAACCTTGAGTTTGATTTCGGTAAAGCTACTATCAAAGAGCATTCACATGAAAGCCTTGATCATGTTGCTGAGATCCTGATCAACAAAAACTTTAGCCTGAAATTAGCTGGTCACACAGATAACGTAGGTTCAGCAGATGCAAACCTTAAATTATCAAAAGATCGTGCTGAAGCTATCAAAGCTTATTTAGTTGAAAAAGGTGCTAACGCATCAAGAATCGAAGCCACAGGTTATGGTAAAACACAACCAATTGCAACTAACAAAACAGCAGCCGGACGTCAGAAAAATCGTCGTGTTGAGTTTACCTTGTTGTAAGCTAAGACTATTATAAACAAGAAAGCCGCTCAGCGTAATGCTGAGCGGCTTTCTTGTTTTATGTTCACTTGTTCAATAGGTCATTGGGCTTGTATAATGTTAATTGACAATTGCCAAATCGACAAATTATCTAATTCAGCCTAAATGCTTCCAAAGAAATCATCTAAGCCACTTAGGTAAGCATCAACCCAGCCCTCGGTAATATCGGTATAAGCTTCATCTGGTATATTTGTGTGGCGAACTTCTACAGACGTGCCATCATCATGGGGGTGAAGTTTTATGGTTACTATTGATGGCTCATCCTGTCCGTCGAAGTACCATTGCTGTACAATCTTCTTGTTCTCTTCAAATTCCAGGTTTTTACCTAAGATGCTGTCTTCCCACAAAGAAAACTCAGATCCGGGTACGGTCGACATTACTGCCGGGTCGCCGGTCCATAATTGTATGGTTACCGGGTTGGTGATGGCATTATAAACATCCTGTGGATCGGCAGGAATAATGTAGTATTTTTTAAAATCTTTCACGGCTGCAAGTTACTAATACCTTTTTATTTTGCGGCTACAGTACCAATAGGTAAAACAGTTTTTCCGTAAACCTCATTCAATACATTGGCTATACCAGTATAAACGGCAGAAAAGCCACAAATAATACCTTCATATCCAGCTAAATGTTTAATGGACGGATTACCGGTAGCATCGCCGGTTACCAACAAAAAGAACAGGATAGTTAAGGATGCAAATACAAATTGCAATGCGCGGTTTAACCTTAGTGTACCAAAAAACAGGCAAAAAGTAAATACGCCCCATATACTTAAATAGGCAATCATCGCGCTCTCTGAAGCTGAGGCTACCCAGCCCAGTTTAGGCATCACCAATAAACCCACCAGCGAAAGCCAGAAGAAACCATAAGATGTAAAAGCAGTTAAGCCGAAGGTATTGTTCTTTTTGGCTTCAATAATGCCGGCAATTACCTGTGCCAGCCCGCCGTAAAATATACCCATGGCAAATATCATGGAGTTCATCTCAAAAAAACCGGCATTATGCAGGTTGAGTAAAATGGTAGTCATACCGAAGGCGCAAAGGCCTAACGGCGCAGGATTGGCAATGCCATTAGCATCCTTCACCGTAACAGGTGTAGTTGGGATAAAGCTCATAAAAGGTTTTTATAATTGGTTATTGCAATGTAGCTGATTTGTAAACAATTACCAACAATCCAAAACTGATGACCGTAATTTCCGTTATTTGAGTTATGCAAAAGCTGGTATTAATAAGACATGGCGAGAGTACATGGAACAAAGAGAACCGTTTTACGGGCTGGACAGATGTAGACCTTTCTGAAGAAGGTTTTGCCCAAGCCAAAAGAGCAGGGCAACTGCTTAAAAAGCACGGTTATACTTTTGATATTGGTTTTACATCGGTATTAAAGCGTGCTATTAAAACCATGCACGTTACGTTGGACGAGCTGGATATGCTATGGATACCGGTAGAAAAATCGTGGCGACTTAACGAACGCTTTTACGGTGCTTTACAAGGATTAAATAAAGCTGAAACTATAGAAAAATATGGCGAAGAGCAGGTGCATAAGTGGCGACGCGACCCGCTTGAGCACCCACCAGCTATTACTGAAGATGACGAACGTTTCCCCGGTCATTACCTGCGTTATAACGATTTAACTTATCGCGAATTACCGCTTACAGAAAACCTGAGCGAAACGATGGATAGGGCACTACCTTTCTGGCACGAAAGTATTGTACCTGCACTGCGCCAAAATCAAAAGGTGATTATCTGTGCACATGGCAACAGCTTGCGCGCGTTGGTGCAATATATTGATAATCTGTCTGACGAGGATGTTGCCAAATTAGATATCCCAACCGCAACACCCTGGGTTTATGAGCTTGATGACAGGTTAAACCAGATAAAGCATTATTACCTGGAATAATATTACGCTATCGTTGTAACGAAGGCTTCTATATACCCGTAATGCTATTCAAATAATAGTAATGAAGAAGTATAAAGCAGCTTTTGTGGCGGGTGTAATGTTATTGATTAGTTGTAAAAAAGGTGATCTGGTTCCGTATTTAAACGGTACTTATAGCGGGCAGTTTAGTGTAAGGGATAATCCTTATACAAATAATATAGTTGAGCCAGTTCATAATGTTACTATTAAGTTTTCTGGAAATAACTATCAATCAACCGCCAATCCGGATAATATGCCTGCAGGAGGGCAGGGAACTTATTTAACTAAGTACGACAATATAACTTTTAACGATACCACAACCCACACCGCAAATTTTGATAGCAATCAGGTATTAAACGGTACTTATAATTACAGCACCAGCGGCGATAGTTTATTGATTGTAAAACAGATTAACTACGTGTTCTACACTTACAAACTTAAAAAGCAATAAAAAGGGTTCGATTATAATCGAACCCTTTTTGCTGTAGAGACACAATACTTTGTGTCTCTTAATTATTAAAACGGAGACACAAACTATTGTGTCTCTACGGAGGCGATTATTTATCTAAAGTAAATCCCCAATCCTTGCCTTTATCTACGGCAGGTACGCCTTTGCTCAACCATTCAGGCATTGGTGCGCCCTTCAGGAAGTGGTCAAAGTATTGCGCTTCGCGGATGCTTATATCTTTACGGTTTTGGCGTAGCACCAGGTTGTGGGCTTCGCCATTGTATTCTAACAACCACACCGGCTTACCTAAACGGCGCAAGGCAGAAAACATTTCTATACCCTGGTACCATGGCACGGCACCATCAGCATCGTTAGACATAATTACCACTGGGGTATGAACCTTCGGTAACTGGAACAACGGCGAGTTCTCGATATACAATTGCGTGTTGCTCCATAAATCAGTGCCGATACGGCTTTGTGTTTTTTCGTACTGAAACTCACGGCTCACACCACTTTCCCAACGGATACCGCCATAAGCCGAAGTCATGTTGGCAACTGGCGCGCCGGCCCACGCAGCAGCATACATATCTGTTTGGGTGATCAGGAAAGCAACCTGGTAACCGCCCCAACTTTGGCCCTGAATACCGATATGTGCTCCATCAACCCAACTGTTTTTCTTTAATGCCTCAACACCAGAGTTGATAAACTCAACTGCCGATGCGCCCGGGTGACCGGTTTCATAACTAATATCCGGAGCAAAAACCAAATAGCCATTACTCACAAAATAAGAAATGGGTAAACGTGAAGGAGTTGGTGCTGCCGGGATATAACCATACAAACCATCGCTTAATTTTTCATAGAAATAAACGATCATCGCGTATTTCTTAGCAGGGTCAAAGTTCTCTGGTTTGTACAGGATCCCGTCTGAGTGGTAACCTTTTGGTGTAGTCCAATGTACCAATTCGGCAGTACCCCAGTTATATTGTGCTTGCTGTGGATTGATGGCACTTAAACGTGTTTCTTTCTTAAGATTATCAGACACATACAAATCAGGCGACTGCACATAGCTTTGCTTGGTGTATATAAATGCATCGCTGTTTTTTGCTTTTTGCAAAGTGCTATATGCGAAAGGAGCCATAATTACTGCTTCCGGCGCAGTTGTTGTTCCGAATGATTTTTTGTAGAAACCCCATTGTTTGGTTTCGTCATTCTGCACCAGCATCCAGTATGGTTTATTAACCGGGATTGCTTTTTCATCCTCGCTCGCCGCCGAGAATCCACGCTCCACCAAAGTACCATTGCGGAAGATCAGTTTGTTTTTTCGGCCAACACCGTTAGTGAAATTGGTAGCAGCACCTGTAGCAGGATCAATGCTCCAGATATCGTAACGATCGTATACTAACACAGCTTTATCTCCCGTAGTCCAGCCTGCAAGCCCATAAGCATTTGGATCGTCTGGTACGTCGTTTTCTTCGTCACCCATTTTGGTGCCGGTAGTTGCAGTCAGGCTGTTTTTTTTGCCGGTAGCAATGCTATAGCTAAACCAGTTTTGTTCTTTAGGATCAAACCAAACCACATAATTACCTCCCGGCGAAATTTGATAACGGCCTTTAGAACGCTCGCTGATCTGTTTGCGTGCACCTGTTTTGGTATCAATTAACCAGGCAACAGTACGGCCTCCGCCCTCCCATTGCGATTGGATGCGTGTACCTGTATCAGTAGTCCCTAATACATATTTAGCATCGTTATTAGCTGC
>CAHJXH010000291.1 GCA_903644075.1 Sphingobacteriaceae bacterium
CAAAAACAACATCACCATCCGTGGCGAAAGCGGGGCGGTTGTGCGCAAGGCAGCAAACTCCTATAATGCTGCCGGTTTTGAAATAACCGGTAACTACAACACCATTGATCTGATTGAACTCGACGGTGGTAATTTACCTGAAGCAGGTATCATTATTTATGGGCAGCATAATACCATCTCAAACAGCAAGATCCATAACTGTGGTAATAGTGCCGGTGTTGGTGCAGGTATATTGTTGCATAATAACGGCAGCCCGGTATGTAGTTACAATACGGTTATTGGTTGCAGCGTATATTATAATTATATGGTTGGGGTATCACAGCACGGGCATTCAAATGGCACAATTCGCGATACCCAGATCTACGAAAATGGAGCAGAAGGCTTAACTATAGATGTTTTAAGCCACAATAATTATGTGTACAACAACTGGATACATCAAAACAATACAGGTAACCGTGGAGTGGGCGGTATCGGTATAGATGATTCAAACGGTAATACAATTGATAATAATACGATTGATTATACGCAGTATAAAAGCGGGATTACTTTTCAAAACAATATTGGTGGCTGCGATGGCACAACGGTTACCAATAACCGCATTAATTACAATGCCCAATACGGTATAACCGAACGCTGGACGCAATACAGCGATACCAATACTTCTTCTTTTTCAACCAATCAGTTTACCGGTAACACTTCTGGTACTACCACCATCATTCATTAGTAATAAATGGCCCACCATACTTTGTTTACGCGCATATACAAGTACGCACCAAAATACTTTAAAGTAGCTGTTCCGGTTTTTATGATCGTGATACTACTGTTAAATTGTAAGAAAAATGCCGCGTCGCCAGATAAGTCAGGTACAAGCATTATCGACCCCGTAACCAATGCAGTAAAGCCCCCGGTAGGGGGCATACGCATTGCCTGGGATTATACTACTTTAAAAAAGGTGTCACCATCAAACACGGGTATCCGATATGCAGGTTATTCGCGTTTGATACAATTACATGATGGCTCATTGATCTGCATTTTCGAAGCAGATGGGCACATTGCGGTTGTAAAAAGTAATGACTTGGGTAATACCTGGTCAGGCCAAATCAACGTTGCCGATCCCGACAATAGCATTAACATGTCTGTACCTGACATCCTGGAACTGGCAGATCACTCACTACTTGCATGTTATAACCCGAGGCCTGTAATCATTGATCCATCGCGACACTTCGCTATAAAAACCAAAAAAAGCTACGATGGCGGTTTAACCTGGAAAGATGAACGCACACTTTACCAGGCCGACTACAGATTTGAAAACGGCTGCTGGGAACCATCGGCCATACAATTGCCAACCGGTGAGATCCGATTATATTTTGCTAATGAAGGTATTTATACCAATACAGATGAGCAAAATATTTCAATGGTTCGCTCAGCTGATAACGGGTTAACCTGGTCTGCCACGCCGCAGATTGTAAGCTTCCGTCCCGGTAAAAGGGACGGCATGCCATGCCCGCTTTTATTGAAGAACGGAAATAATATTGTGTTTTCGATAGAAGATAACGGCTTCACAAACTTTAAACCTTATACCATCAGGAGTACAGTTAAAAATAACTGGCAAACAACGGTTGATGCCAATAGCACCGACCGTAACTACGCACTTGCTGATAAAATAGATGACAAGATTTACGCCGGGGCACCATACTTAAGGCAACTAATTACCGGCGAAACTATCTTGTCATACCAGGGCACCGAAGACCGAACCAACAACATGGACTTTGCTGAAATGAAGGTGGTTATTGGAGACAATAGTGCCTTAAATTTTAATCGCAAAACGGTACCATTTAGTATATCGCCCAACAAATCCGGACTGTGGAATAGCGCAAGTGTATTAAATGATAATACCGTTGTTGCCTTAACAAGTACAAGTAATTATGCGTCAGATAATGCAGGCGAAATATGGATGATTAAAGGGCATGTGATCCCGCAGCTATCTGCCGAAAAACAAACAATAACAGTAGATGGCTTAACTGATGAGCCTGCCTGGAAAACAATCTTCCCAATTTTTATTGGCCATACTAGCCTTACACAGGCTACTGCCAATGTAACTTATGATGATAATGCTTTGTATATGATGGCAAAGATTGCCGATAGTAAAGTTGTAACAGGGCAGACCACTATTGAGAATAATGATGGCATTGCTGTTTACGTAGATGCAGCAAATAAATCAACCGAAAAACCAGATCAGGGGATTTTTAAGGTTTGCCTTTCGGCCGATAACAGGTTGGCCATATATCAGGGGAATAATACGGTTTGGACTGCGGTAAATGATCTTACATCAGTTATGCATGCAGCAAAAATTACTGGAGGCGGCTACATTGTTGAAATAGCCATCCCCTGGAAACTCTTAGGTACAAAGCCATCGTTAAATAGCAGAATAGGCTTTAATATGTCGCTTACCGAAAATACAGGTAAAACTACTGCAGATTATACCGAGAGTATCTCTGCCAATCAAGCAGACCAGCCTTTTAGCTGGTGTACATTAATGTTAAAATAATAAAATACAAATTCTAATCTATGAAGAAACTTAGTCATCTAATTTTAGCAGGCTCGCTGTTAATTTCCAATGCAGCTTTGCTAAAAGCACAAACTACTAAAACCCACCCTGCCACAATAAGCAAAATCTGGACGGCAGAAAAAGCAAATCAGTGGTATAAAGAACATAACTGGATTACCGGCGCTAATTTTATTCCGAGTACAGCCGTTAATCAGCTGGAAATGTGGCAGCAAGATACATTTGATCCTAAAACTATTGACCGCGAATTGGGCTATGCAGAAGGTATAGGTATGAATACCATGCGGGTATTTCTACATAGCATAGCTTATCGTCAGGACCCTAAAGGCTTTAAATCACGGGTTAATGAATACCTTACCATTGCCAGCAAGCATCATATCCAAACCATATTTGTATTTTTTGATGATTGCTGGAACGATGGTGCCCAACCGGGTAAACAGCCCGCCCCTAAAACAGGTATTCACAATTCGGGCTGGATGCAAGATCCCGGCGTAAAAGCATTAAAAGAAGCCGGTGAGCTTGATCTGCTGCAAAAATATGTGAAAGATATATTGACCACCTTTGCGCACGACAAAAGAATTTTGCTGTGGGATTTATATAATGAACCCGGTAATAACCATAAAGACGATGCATCACTCGGTTTATTAACTAAAATATTTGGCTGGGCACGTGAAGTAAACCACGACCAGCCAATTTCGGCAGGTTTATGGAACTGGAGTTTTGAAAAATTAAACACCTACCAGGTTCAAAACTCTGATGTGATTACTTATCATGATTATGATGATTCGCTATCACACACCCGCGTAATCCAATTGCTTAAAACCCATGGCAGGCCATTAATATGTACCGAATATATGGCTCGTCCACATAACAGCACTTTCATGACTATTCTTCCGTTATTAAAAAAAGAGCATGTAGGCGCTATAAACTGGGGCTTGGTTGCCGGTAAAACTAACACTATGTATGCATGGGACAGCCCGATGCCGAAGGGCGAAGAGCCTGCTGTATGGTTTCATGATATATTCCGTAAAGATGGCACCCCTTACAAACCTGAAGAGACAGAATTTATAAAGAAAATCACTACAGAATCAAAAAGCAGCTTATTAAAATAATTAACTCAGTAAAATGATAAATCCTTTATTGAAAATCATGAGCAAACCGGTACAACGGTTGCTCATGTTGCTATATTTATTGCTGATAGGCTCAAACTCGTTTGCACAGGCAGATCATAAGCTGACAGATCGCAATATTTATTTAGCCGACCCCACCATCTTTTATCATGATGGTGTTTACTATTTATACGGAACGGTAGATAAGGATGCCAGTAAGGGTTTTCTGGTATACTCATCAAAAGATCTGAAAACATGGGGCGGACCAACAGGCGTAAGTGATGGCTATGCCTTAAAAAAAGGTGATGCTTTTGGAACCCAGGGTTTCTGGGCTCCGCAGATATTCTACTACAATAACAAATTTTACATGGCTTACGTGGCCGATGAAAAAATTGCCGTAGCAGAAAGTAATAGCCCGCTTGGGCCATTTGTACAAACCGATAAAAAAGCATTGGATGCACCGGTTAAGCAAATAGACCCTTTTATTTTTATTGATGATGATGGGAAAAAATACATGTACCATGTAAGGTTGGATAAAGGCAACAAGCTTTATGTGGCCGAACTTAATGACGATTTTCAATCGATAAAAGAAGGCACATTAAAGGAATGTATTACCGCTACAGAGCACTGGGAAAATATGGATAATGCCCCGTGGACTGTAACTGAAGGGCCGTCTATCATCAAACATAAAAACCTTTATTACTTCATTTATACTGCCAATGATTTCCGTAGCCCCAACTATGCTGTGGGTTACGCAGTAAGCAGCAGCCCGTACGGCCCCTGGGAAAAATCGGATGATAACCCAATCATTAATAAGTTAATTATAGGTAAGAATGGCCCCGGCCATGGCGATTTCTTTACCGATGCAAAAGGTAAGTTACATTATGTTTTTCACACGCATAACTCATCAACCAAAGCCACTCCACGTATTACAGCAATAGTTGATGCCGGTTTTAAACCTGACGGAAATGGAGGGGGAGACAAGCTTATTATTAACGCGAAAAGTTTCTACTATCCACAAATTTCCGATAAACAAAAACCTTAATCAATTGGTCGATTAAAGGACTTATAGAATATTAATAAATGAATAAAGTAACCCAATTAAAAATTGTTGTCTCGTTAGCAGTGATCGGCATCGCACATATCAGTAATGCCGGCGTAAAGCCAGATCGGCTAACCCATAGCACTATGCAAGTACCTTCAAACTTGGCCTCTAATTTTAATGCTACGATAGATGGCAAGCAGGTAAAGCTATTTGAATTGAAAAACAA
>CAHJXH010000292.1 GCA_903644075.1 Sphingobacteriaceae bacterium
ATTATCTCACCTATTTCTTTGTGCGAATAACCTTCTATCGCTTATAAGTTAAACACCATCCGGTAACCCGGCGATAGCTTCTGTATCAGAACCATCAGATCCTTTGCGTCCAGATTAGCAACTGCTGCTGCATTGGCCGATTGCCCGGGTGTGGTATCATCAATTTCAACCTGCATCATTTTATGGTGTTTGCGATAATACTCTATCGAACTGTGCACCATGATGCGCCTAACCCAGCCTTCAAATGAACCTTCGCCACGGTAATCATTTATTTTTTGAAACACACGCACAAAGCCATTCTGCAACATATCTTCTGCCTCCATTTTATCAACCGCATAACGCATACATACAGCCAGCATTTTACCAGCAAGTTGCTTGTAAAGTAATTCCTGTGCTTTACGACTACCTGTTTTGCAGCCGTTTACCAGGTCTTCGGTTGTATGTTTAAGTTTTAGAAACAGCATTTAATAGTAAGATGACATCTGGTGGCAAATGGTTGCAAGGCTTAACATCTTTTTTTATTATTTATAAATATAGTTTTAACTATGGTTCGGGCTATGTTTTTATCTTTATGAATCATGAAAAAAATTGCCTTATTCCTTATTTTCATTTTAAACGTTTCAGCTCTATTGGCGCAAGACCATAAACTGATCCTTTTAAAGCCCGATCGCGTATTTGATGGTGAAGCCATGCACACCGGATGGATAGTTTTGGTTAAGGATAATCATATTGAAGCTGCAGGCGAAACCGGCAGTATTGCAGCACCGGCCAGCACACAAATTATAGAACTGAAAGGCACTACCCTGTTACCTGGTTTTATAGAAGGTCATTCGCACATGTTTCTCCATCCTTATAATGAAGTAAAATGGGATGACCAGGTTTTAACCGAAAGCCGTGCCGAACGTACTGCACGTGCCGTAAACCACGCACGTGCAACTTTAATGGCAGGCTTTACATCGGCCCGCGATTTGGGTACCGAAGGTGCAGGTTATGATGATGTAGGATTGAAAGCTGCAATTAACAAAGGCGTAATCCCTGGTCCGCGATTATTGGTTGCTACGCGGGCCATTGTTGCCACAGGCAGTTACGGACCAAAGAGCACCGTTACCGAAGCCATCATTCCCAAAGGTGCCGAAGAGGCAGACGGTATCGATGGACTAACCCGCGTAATCCGTTCACAAATTGGTTACGGAGCCGATGTTGTAAAACTCTATGCCGATTACCGTTGGGGATTGGATGGCGCATCTGAACCCACCTTTACAGCTGATGAGCTAAAACTAGCTGTGCAGGTTGCAAACAGCAGCGGCCGGATGGTGGCAGTACATTCATCAACCGAAGAAGGCATGCGCCGATCTATTGCAGCCGGTGTTAAAACTATTGAGCATGGCGATGGCGGTACGTCCGAATTATTTAAGCTGATGAAAGAAAAAGGCATTGCCCTTTGCCCTACCCTTGCCGCTACCGAAGCCACTGAAATTTACAAAGGCTGGAAAAAAGGTGTCGACCCGGAAACGGATAAAGTAAAAAGAAAACATGCGATGTTTACTGAAGCCCTAAAATCGGGTGTTATCATTTGCATGGGTGGCGATGTTGGTGTGTTTGCACACGGCGATAATGCCCGCGAGATGCTTTTAATGGCTGAATATGGCATGAAACCTATAGAGGTACTAAAATCGGCCACGTCTGTTAATGCCGAAGTTTTTGGATTGAAAAAATTGGGATTGATTAAACCCGGCTACCTGGCAGATCTAGTTGTTGTAAATGGAAACCCTGTTGAGGATATTAAAGTGGTAAAGGATGTGAGGTTGGTGATGAAAGATGGGGTTATTTATAAGCAGTAATCTCCTTTTTGTCATTGCGAGGAGGAACGACGTGGCAATCTCCTCGCCAGTACTTATTCGATATGTATACGACGAGATTGCCACGCTATCGCCCGCAATGACAAACTTTATAAACTTAACACAATGAACATTAACCTTCGCCCTTTCCCGATACTCTCAACCGAGCGCCTCACATTAAGAAAACTTAACGTACAGGATGCCGAAGAGATATTACACCTGCGCTCTGATGAAAAAGTAAACGCTTACCTCGACAGAAGCCCAGCCACAACCATTCAGGATGCGAAGGACTTTATCAAGAAGATTGAAACTAATCTACAGCATATGGACTCCGTTTACTGGGCTATTACATTTAATACCGACGAAACTTTAATCGGCACCATAGGCTATTGGAATTTTGACTTAGAACATAACATTGCCGAGATGGGTTACGAGCTACGCTCACCTTACCATGGCCAGGGCTTGATGCAGGAAGCTATTAAAAAAGTAATAGATTACGGGGTTGAGGTAATGCAGTTAGATGCGATTACTGCTTTCTGCAGGGTAGATAATGAAAATTCAATAAAGCTTTTAAAACGCTCTGGATTTGAATTGGATAATGATGAGCCTGTGGAAGATAATTATGCGATGTATGTTTTGAAGCATATTTAACAAATTCGTCATTGCGAGGTTGAGCTTGTCCCGATTCTTGACTCTCTTAAAGCCTACTTCTTCAACCGATAATACTTATAGATCTTCACTGCCGACATGATAATCATCGAAAAAGCGATGATACCCAGCACGCCAAAAATCCAGCTTAAAGCATTTTTCAGCACTACTAAGAATACAATAGCAAAAAGGAATATCGTAGCAACCTCGTTCCAGATACGGAGTTGGGTTGATGTCCAGGTGTAGATGCCCTGGCGCATTTGTTTCATTTTGTGGATGCAGATAAAGTGGTAAACAATCAGGCCGCCCACAAAAGCCAGTTTAACATGCATCCAAGGTTGCTGAAGCCAAACAGGCTGTATGCACAACATGCTGATACCGGCTGTAAGCGTTAATATCATAGCTGGCGTGCTGATGATATTCATCAGCTTGCGCTCCATAATCTCAAACTGATCTGACAGTACTTTACGCTCTACTTCCGGGCGCTGCTGCGCTTCGGTATGGTAAACAAAAAGCCGCACAATATAAAAGAGCCCCGCCATCCAGCTGACTACAAATATGATGTGTATGGATTTTAAGTAGAGATACAACATGTTTATCAATTTGTCATTGCGAGCGTTAGCGTGGCAATCTCGTCGTATGCAGAACTCTGTAAGCGACGAGATTGCTTCGTTCCTCGCAATAACATATTTTTTATTTTACTCTTAATAACGGTATTCCTTTATCACCTCAACCGCATACTTCACGTTATCAAACGGAATATCGGGCATAATACCGTGGCCAAGGTTAAAGATAAACCCTTTCTCGCCGCGCATACGCTCAAATAATTTGTGGATACGGTCTTTAATTACCGGTTTATCGGCATACAAAATATGCGGATCAAGGTTACCTTGTACAGCAATGCCTTGCGGTAACCGGTTTTTAATGTCTAACAGGTCAACGTTCCAGTCGATAGAAATTACATCGGGTTTAGCTTCTGCCATTAGCGGGGCGAAAACTGAACTTCCTTTACAGAACGAGATCACCGGGATATCTTTACGGTTAAGGTTAGCTATAATTTCCTGGATATAACGGTGCGAAAACTCTTTGTAATCATCCCAAGCCAAAGCCTGTGCCCAGCTGTCGAAGATCTGCACGGCGTTAACACCGGCCTCAATCTGCAGGTTTAAGTAAGCAGCAGTAACCTTGGCAATTTTAGCTAATAACTGGTGGGCCATCTCGGGCTCGTTATGCAGCATCAGCTTGGTTAGCTTAAAGTCTTTTGAAGATCCACCTTCAACCAAATAACTCATTACGGTAAACGGCGCACCGGCAAAACCGATCAATGGGATTTTACCGTTTAAACGTTGCTGAATAACTTTAATAGCATCGGCTACATATTGCAGCTTATCCAGTACATCAACATTTAAATTATCTATGTCAGCCTGTGTACGTACGGGGTTGGCAAACCGCGGACCAACGTTTTGCGTAAAGCTCAGGTCGCCGCCCATTGCCTCGCCTGTAACTAAAATATCTGAGAATAAAATAGCAGCATCAATATCCAGTAAATCAACCGGCAGCATGGTTACATCTGCGGCTAACTCTGGTGTTTTGCACATTTCCAGGAACGAGTATTTGTTTTTAATTTCCCAATACTCGGGCATAAAACGGCCAGCCTGGCGCATCATCCATACTGGCGGGCGTTCTGTTTCTTGTGAAAATGCGGCTTTTATAAATAATGAATCTTTCATATAGTACCCGGACAGGCCTCACGGCCTTTCCTCTTATTTAGTTTTGTGTTTCTTTAGTTCTGTTTGCAAACGCTCAATAACCGCTTTCATTTTGACGGTTATTTTATCGTGATGCTTTTCGGCCAAACCAATGTAAGCTTCTGCCTTCTCATAATTATGCTGCCTGATACTGATATTGGCCACATGCGCCAAAGCCGCTACGTGGTCATTAACTGAGCGCAGCGGGTATTGTATGGCTATTTCATAATGCTTTTCGGCAGCATCATAATCCTGCCTTTGCAGGCTGATACCACCCAGCATGAATTCGTAAAAGCCGCGGCGTTTACGATTTAACCATTCCGGCTTTTTAATGCTTAACAGCAGTTCTTCGGCCTTTTCGTAATCCTTGTTATGGAAGCTTTTGGCTGCTACAACAATTGGCCCTTCTTTAAAATAGCCCCATATCAACAGCAAAAAGAACATGAATGCCACTCCGGCCAGTTCATAAACGCGTTGCTGTATAAAAAAAACCAGCATCAAAAAAAAGATGCCGGCTATTATAATGCGTGCTTTGTTTGTTAACATTAATGCGTATCAGTAAACTTATAGCCTACCCCACGGATTGAATGGAAATAAACTGGGTTCTTAGGATCCGGCTCGAAATATTTACGGAAGGTAAGGATGAAGTTATCGATGGTACGGGTTGATGGGTACACATCATAGTTCCAT
>CAHJXH010000293.1 GCA_903644075.1 Sphingobacteriaceae bacterium
CCCGCCATACCCCTGCGCTTGCCCGCTTTGCCCAACGCAGCAGCCGCGCTATTGATAAAATTAAATGGCTGCAGTTTATCTTTTTCAGGCAATGGCACCAGTTAAAGGCCCATTGCCAAACCCTCAACGTTAAATTATTTGGTGATCTACCATTTTATGTGAGCTATGACTCGGCCGATGTTTGGGCTAACCAGGAAATTTTTGCGTTAGATAAACAAGGCAATATCACAGGTATTGCAGGCGTACCGCCCGATTATTTTAATGCCGATGGCCAGCTTTGGGGCATGCCGGTTTACCGTTGGGATGCACTGAAAAAGCAAGGCTATCAATGGTGGATCAATCGCCTTCGCAAGAATATGGAACTGTTCGATCTGCTCCGTCTCGATCATTTCCGTGCCTTCTCGGCCTATTGGGAAGTTCCGGCTGGCGAAACCACGGCAAAAGATGGGCGGTGGGTAAAAGCACCGGGAGCCGATTTCTTTAACAAAGCCAAACATGCCTTAGGCAGTCTGCCTTTTGTGGCCGAAGACCTGGGCGATATTGATGAACCTGTGTTTAACCTGCGCGACCAGTTTGAACTGCCGGGCATGAAGGTGCTGCAATTTGCCTTTGGCGATGATACAGCTCAATCATTGTACATCCCCCATAATTATGATGCTAACTTTTTTGTTTACACCGGCACGCACGATAATAATACTACTATAGGCTGGTATAACGAGGATGCCAATAAAAAAGTGATTAAACAGATAGAGGATTATACAGGGCAAGATATCAAGCATAAAAACATCAATAAGGCGTTTATGCGAATGGCTTATGCTTCGACGGCAAAAGTGGCCATTATACCGATGCAGGATATTTTAAACCTGGACGGTAAATCGCGGATGAATAACCCGGCTACTGCAGAAAATAACTGGCTATGGCGAATGCTACCTAAACTGGTAGATGATGATGCGGCATCCCAATTAATCGGGCTGGTTAAAATGTATAACAGGCAATAAAATGCCGCCTGTTTTCTAAAAAGAATTCCTTAAACGAAAAAAGGCTCCGGTATACCGGAGCCTTTTTTGTTATTAAACTTTAGCTTTTTTAACTACATGTTTGGTTTTGTAACCGTTGTAGTGTTTTTTCTTGTGAAACACGTTGTGTACCTTTTGGGGAAAAGTACTTGTACGTTTAGTTTTAGTTTCGTTTTTAACAGTCTCTGTATGCTGTGCAAAAGACATTGTTGCTACACCTATAGTGAGCATGAGTACAAAAAGTAGTTTTTTCATGGGTATTAATTTTATACCTAACACCATGTACCAACAATAGTTTTTGTTATTGCTCGGCAACCAATACTGGCGCCGCCACCAATACAGGCGCTGCAACCGGAACTAACAATTCGGGCACAACTACCTTCTTATGCTCTTGCTCATGAGCATTTACATATTCTTTATAAAACTGCGCTTTCGAGTCGTTATAAGTACTTACAGCACCAATAGTGTGCATAAACTTAATATAATACCAAGCCGAATCAACCTGGTAAGGTTTAAAGCCAGAGCGTGCACTTTTTGGGTACAGGTGGTGGTTATTATGCCATTCGCCTGCTACAATGCCCGGCCATACCTGGTTAATAGACATATCGTCCTGGTTGTAGTCAACACCATCGCGGCGCTTGTCTTCGCCTTTGCCGTGGCCTTCGTAGTTAAAGGTACGCACACCAACAGCCCAGAAACCTGCTGCTGCAAATAATGAAACAGCTAATGGGATACCGCCTATCAGGTAAAATGCACCAAACCAGAACGACCAGTTAAGTATAATACCCACTATGGTGTTTAATGGTTTAGCCAACGAACCCCATTTTTGGTATTGCTCATAAGTGTTTACGCTTACGCCTGTATGTTTCATCAGGTTTACGCATTTGGCATATTCTTTTTCGCTCAGGTTTTTGTTGATAGGCTGGTGGTTAACATCGGCCAAAAAGCAATATAAAAAGCCACCTTGTGCGTTGTATGGATCGCCGGGGGTATCAGATTTTGCGTGGTGCACGTGATGCGATACGGCGTAAATTTCTTCGGGGATAATTTTAAGGGTAAGGTTTTGAGTAAAAAACCTCCAAAACTTGTTACGGAACTGGTAAGCATTGTGTGTGCAATACCTGTGGTGCCAAATGGTACCGTGGGTGCCCATCACAATCATGCTGTAAAAAAAGGCTGCCAGCAGCGTTTTTACAGAAATGTATTTAAATAAAAACAACAAAAAGAAAGGCACTAATGCCAATACGGTAAACCAGCATAAAAACGACAGCCAGTTTTTTTTGTCTTTGAAAACATTTAGCCTCGAAAAAAATTCGCTAAAAATTTGTTTGGGAGATGGCTTAATTAAATCGCCGTTAGGATCTTGCCAACCGTACGAGGGAGGCTGAAGAACTGTGTCTAAAAATGACATTAAGTAATCGAGTTTATAATTAGTAAAGTTAAAAAGGGGCGTAGTTAACAGTGGAAAGATAAGTAATTATATCATCAAAATGTAATTAAAACTTAAAACTTTAACGTTGTGCTTGACATTTAAACGTAAATATCTATGCTTTAGATATAACCATTTGAAAAAATAGTTCAAAAAGCCTTTCAATAGGTCTATGAGCTAATAATCAAGAGTAAAGGTAAATCAACAATTAGGATATTTTTGGGATTTTCGCTGCTTATTTGTCGTGGAAAGCAATGTCGGAAAGCGCTTTTTGCCTTATCAAGTTGTCATGCAGGGTGCTCCAAAGTATGTAAACGGGCCTCTGCGCGCGACACTTCTAGTGCCTCAGTGTGAAATGCCTTCACATCCGATTATATTGTCATTCTGAACGATAGTGAAGAATCTTCTTCGCCCTGTATCGCGTCTTACTTTCCGCAGAAGATTTCCCCTATCTTCGAAATGACAGAATGCGTTCAAATAAATCCGAAATCGAACATCCGAACTCCGAAATCCCCTACTGTTTCACAATCGCTTTCCGCTCAAAAACACAACGCTCGCCTTTCAATAGTTCCAATAATTTTTCCGGATCGTTGGGAACTTTAATCTGCTTGGCTTCGCGCTTGTAATTTTGCTTGAGTTGCTTACGGTGAATGGCTTCAATAAAACGCCTTACCTGCTCGCGGTTCTCTACAATAAGTCCGGGCACTTGAGCCGGTTTATTATTTTCGTCCTTAGCTACCATGGTAAAATAGCTGGTATTGGTATGTTTAATTACGTTGGTTTTTACGTTTTCTGAGATCACCCTGATACCCACCACGATGGATGTATTACCGGTATAATTTACGGATGCCATTAGCGATACCATCTCTCCCACCTCAATCGGTTCCAGAAAATCAACACCATCTATAGATGCGGTTACACAATAATTGCCTGCGTGCTTGGCTGCGCATACATAAGCTACTTTATCCATCAGTGATAGTAATATCCCTCCGTGGATCTTACCGCCGAAATTGGCGTATGAAGGGATCATTAATTCGGTAAGGGTTGTTTGTGAAAACTTTGCTGATTTAAATTCCGGGAAGTCTTGCATAGCCAAATTTAACAGTTTAATGCCTTTTTCAAATTAAAGCATATCACAAAACAAATATATTTACGATATGGCCGAACCTGAAAAAGCACATCCATCTAAAATAAGCTATTTATTATATGCACCTGTTGCACTGATCATTTTAGGATTTTTAGTTTTTGCCATTATAAAAGGTGACATTCTTCCCATTATTATTTTTTCGGCTACCGGGGGCTTAATCTTTTTTCCGATAATGTTTAATACCAAATACACTATTACAGGCACTACATTAAATGTTAAAAGTGGCCTGGTAATTAATATTGATATCGACATTGAGAAGATTAAAAAAATAACGCCCAATAATACGGTTTGGAGTGCCCCGGCCCTCTCGTTCGACAGAATTGAGATTTTCTATAATACTTACGACAGCGTGGTGATTTCCCCACAAAACAAAAAAGATTTTATAGAAACACTTAAGCAAATTAACCCGGCTATTGTTAGTGAAGTATAGTATGCTAATTTTGGCATTCTAAGATTTGATACCGTGAAGCGTTTTTACATTTACCTCCTTGCATTTTTATTACCTGTTTGCTGCTTTGCGCAAGAAACAGTTGTTATAAAACGAAAACTTACCGCCGGCGTTAAAGAGCGCATTAGCGTTTTAAAAAGCGACAATGTTACCAAGCAGGGGCTTTACCAGGCTATTTTTGATAACAAAACAGCGTTGGCCAGCGGAAATTATACCAACAACATAAAAACCGGCGTCTGGAATTTTTACGACACCAGGAATAACATCATACAACGTTTTAACTACACCACCAATAGCCTGATTTATGAAGCTCCTGAAGACAGCACATCTAATTGCCGTTATGTGGTTGACCGAAATGTATCTGATACCGACCACACCACTAAACCAATAATACGCGGAGATCGCTTTTATGGCTATATTAATTACCTGAGGTTGTTTAGATTACCGCCCGACATGCACAATATTGACAATGAAGCGGTAGTTACTACAATAGAATTATTGGTAAGCCCCGGCGGTCGCCTAGCTGATTATGTGGTGCACTTCCAAGCCCAAAACTACGATCGTAAAGTTGGTTTTAATATAGATTATCTGAGTGATGAGGATAAAACGTTTATCCCGGCCACCATTAACAGCGAACCCATAGCCTGCCGGATATTTATCCATTGCTTTTTAACCAGTGGTGGGGATTTGAGTTTGTATTAAGAGGAAAGATCTTCTCCACGCGTCATGCTGAATTTATTTCAGCACCCCCATGCAAGCATACGTTAGAAAAGTTCAACA
>CAHJXH010000294.1 GCA_903644075.1 Sphingobacteriaceae bacterium
AAGATGCCCAAAGCATTAACCGTGCTTATGCCAGCAATACTCCCGAAACTGAGTACGGCGCTTATGCCGAAGTGGGATACGATTTGCTTTATAGCCTGATCCACCACAAACATCTTCAACAATTAATTTTATTCGTGCGTGATGAGAAGCTGGATATGAACGCAAAGATCCCATCAAATGGTGTAATAGATGGAACTTTGGATCAAAACTATGTGGTTACAGGTTTAACTTACCTGCCTATCCGTAACGTGGCTTTAAAGGCCGATGTACGTATTGTGCATACCGGTGAGCAAAACCCTAATCTGATTATCAACCCTAATCCGGCTGCATTACCGTATCAGCAAAATAATAACCTCATTAACCTGGGGATGGCTTTTTCATTTTAAAATTATGGAAAGAAGAGATTTTATTAAGCAAACCTGCTCGCTGTGTATGATAGCCGGTGCAGGTATAGCGCTGGGCAGCCTGGCATCATGTTCAACATTGCCGGTTTATCAAACGGCTATCAGCAATCAACAAGTTATAGTACCTGTGTCGCTTTTTGATAAGGGCAATTTACAGATCATTCAGCCTAAAAATCTCTACTACAACATAGCGCTTAAAAAAGAAAGCGACGGCAACTATACCGCATTATTGCTGCGTTGTACCCATGCCGACAACCAGTTACAAACAACCGGCAACGGCTTTAAGTGCAGCCTGCACGGCAGCACCTTTGATCAGGAAGGTCAGGTAACTATGGGTCCGGCTGAAAAACCTTTACATAAGTATCCAACAGAAATTAATAACGAACAAATAATCATCCACTTATCTTAAATAATATGAAACATAAATTACTCCCGGTCTTAATTGGCGCTTCTATATTCGCGCTTACCAGTTGTTCTAAATCGAACAAGGACGACGTGCAAACCAATGATGCTACCTTAGAAGTAAAGGTGATCACAGATTTTGCTAACGTATTGGCAAACCCCGATTATGTTGATCTGCAAACTAAAGCTGCTATTTTAAATACATCTGTTGCCACATTTGTTGCCACACCTACTGATGCCAACCTGCTTGCGGCACAAACTGCCTGGAAAAACACCCGCGCACCATGGGAAGCTTGCGAAGGCTTTTTATTCGGCCCGGTAGAAGACAATAACTATGACCCTACTATGGATAGCTGGCCGGTTGATAAAAACGAACTTGATGCTTTGTTAGCCAGCAATAACCCTCTGGGTGTTAGCGATATTAATAATTTATCAGAAACCCAGAAAGGGTTCCACGCTATCGAGTATATTATTTTCGGCTTAGGTGGTACACAAAAAGCGGCTAATATTACCGCTCGCCAAAAAACATATTTAACCTCGCTTACCCAAAGCTTATATGGTACTACACAACAATTAGTAAACAGCTGGGCTACATCAGGCGGTAACTATACAAAACAGGTAACCACAGCAGGTAGCGGCAGCACAACTTTTGCAACCCGCCAGGCGCTATTCGTTGCTTTAGTTGGCTCAATGGCTGATATTTGTGATGAAGTATCTGCTTCAAAAATGCAAACTCCGTTGTTAGCTCAGGATTCATTACAGGATGAGTCTGCTTTCTCACACAACTCTGTTGCCGATTTTAAGAATAACATTACCGGTATTTATAATGCCTACATGTGTACTTACAACGGTGCAACAGGTACAGGTTTAAACCAGATTGTGGCTGCAAAAAATGCATCGTTAGATCTTAAGCTGCAAACGCAAATGAAAGCCGCTATTGCTTCATTCAGCACCATTACTACTACTTACGAGAAAGCTATTTATACCCAGCAATCACAAGTAAAAGCAGTACAGGCAACCATCAATACGTTACACGATTCTCTTGATGGAGATCTGAAAACCTTTGTAACCACCAATATTAAAGACTAATTAAGCCACAGAGGGCACATATACGTGAGAAAGATTAAGGTTATAGGTACATTATTAATACTGATGATTTTGATGGTAGAATGCCAAAAATCATCAGTATTACCTGCTGATGATTATGATGATCGCCTTTCGGGAGGGTTAGAAACTGTTTTTAACGCAACCAGTCATGCTTTCAGCCAGATGTTTACCAACATGGGCATTTATGATGAGCATGTACACTCAGTGGGCGATGATGTATTCAGCCGTTCATTTGTAACGGCCCCTGCCCCTATTAATAGCGGCCTGGGTGCGCTCTACAATAATGTATCGTGCATATCATGCCACCATAATGATGGTATCGGCTTACCAACAGCGGGCGAATCGCAATCGTCATTACTTGTACGCATCAGTCAGCCGGGAACCGATGCCAACGGCGGGCCGCTTGCAGTGCCGGGTTACGGTCTGCAATTGCAGGACAAGGCTATATTCGGTAAGTTGCCCGAATGTAAAATCAACATCAGCTATACTTATAACACAGCAACGCTTGATGATGGTACACCTTACGAGTTGCGTACGCCTACCTATACTTTAAGTAACCTGTATACGCCGATAGCAACAAGTTATATGTTATCGCCGCGTTTAGCCCCGCCGATGATTGGTTTAGGTTTGCTGGAAGCTATACCCGAAAGCCAGATTGTTGCCGGTGCCGACCCTAACGATGCCAATGGCGATGGTATAAAAGGGCATGCCAATTACGTATGGGATGCTACTACTAAAACCAAACAAATAGGCCGTTTTGGATGGAAAGCTAACACCGCAAGTGTTATAACACAGGTAGTATCGGCCTTTAACCAGGATATGGGTTTAACCACCAGCATATTACCGGTTGAAAATAGTTTTGGACAGCCACAGTACGATGGTTTAAAAGACGACCCAGAAGTTGCTGATACCATAGTAAATGCGGTTAAGTTTTATGCCCAAACACTGTGCGTTCCCGCTCGTAGAAATACAACAGATGTTGGTGTTAAACGTGGCGAACAATTATTTGCTTTAGGTAAATGTGTTAACTGCCATAAACAAACCTTTACAACCGCCGTAGACGTAACACGCCCATATTTATCGAGCCAGGTAATACATCCATATACCGATATGCTGGTACATGATATGGGCCCGGGCCTAGCAGATAACCGCCCCGATTATTTAGCCGGTGGTCAAGAGTGGCGCACTGCACCATTATGGGGTTTAGGTTTGTATGAAACCATTAACACCCCCGGGTATTATTTGCACGATGGCCGCGCGCGTACTTTAATAGAGGCCATTATGTGGCATGGTGGTGAGGCAGCAGCGTCAAAAGCTTATTTCTCGCACCTATCTACCGCCGACCGGAATGCGATGTTGGCGTTCCTGAAATCGTTATAAAGAGTTAAGACCCTATATCTATCGAAGAAGCCCTGTCAACTAAATTGACAGGGCTTCTTTAATTTGTCATCCAGGGCGATAGCGAAGGATCTTCTTAGCCTTGCTTGTCTTGACCAGAATTTTCTTCGCCGTTGTTGGTGTTGTCACCAACAACTTTGATCATTAGGCATGTATTGTTGGTGACAACACCAACAATGGCGCAATTGACAGGGCTTTTTAATTTGTCATCCAGAGCGATAGCGAAGGATCTTCTTCGCCTTGCTTGTCTTGACCAGAATTTTCTTCGCCGTTGTTGGTGTTGTCACCAACAACCTGTACAATTACAGGAGACATATAATTGTTGGTGACAACACCAACAATGGCGAAGAATTACTCTTTAATAACCGGGAAAGATGAGATCCTTAACCTTGCGCCGCCCATTGGCACCAGCGTTAAATTAGCTACCTGCCCATCAACCTTTACCGGGCTTTGTGGTAATACACCGCATAAGCCATATTGATCTATCGTCCAGTTAGGGATCAGCTTACCGGTAGCCTTAATTTCTATAGGTGCAGTTTTGTTAGTGAATGGGTTATTATCAGCCGGCCATTTCTTTTTAATTACTGTGAATGATTTTTCGGGATGATCTGCATTAACCAGCAAACCATAATTCCAGGCAGAGGCCGGGTGAATCTCATACGAAGGCCATTTCTGCTCATCGGCTCCCGGCTGCCAGCCCGAGTCGCCCATGGCGGTTTTCTTACTGCTTTCTTTCACGTATGTTTCCTGAATGAGTAGTGAATAAGTTAACGGGCCATAGCTTACACTAACGCTGTTTTTATTTCTGTCCCACTCCTTCACTCCTAGCTTCATTGGTAATTGCAAGGTGATCTGGTCGCCGTTTTTCCAGGTATTATTGAGTTTGATGTAAGTGCTATTGTCACCTTTAACATCCACAGCCTGGCCATTAACTGCCACTACAGGCGCACTGCACCATTTTGGGATACGCAGATAAACAGGGAACGCTACAGCAGAACCTGTAGTTTGAATAGTGAACTGAATTTTATCATCAAACGGATAATGCGTGCTTTCCACAATTTTTACGGTTGCGCCGTTGGCAACTTTAGCGCTTAAGGTACCTTCGGTATATAGTTGTGCTGCAAGGCCATTATCGGGTGTAGCTGCCCACGAGTTTTCGTCATAATAAACCCAGCCCGCTGCGTGGTTATGCTGGCAGCAACGGCTGCTAAATGGGTTCATCATTAAAAACGGACCAGAGTTATCAATCCCCGGCGAATGATTCTTACCATCATTTAAAACCATATTTGGCGCGGTTAAATAGCGTAGCGATTTATAATCGGGCATAAAAGCAGCCGGGAATGTATTGAAAGCTACATCCTCGCAATTCTCGGCCCAAAAGGTATCGCCGGTATAATTAAGGAGTACCTGGTCTGATGTCATTTGCTCTACCATGCCACAAGTCTCTACCGCCTGGCGTGGGTCGTTA
>CAHJXH010000295.1 GCA_903644075.1 Sphingobacteriaceae bacterium
GATAGGGTATTTTTTTAGTGTACCTATATGTGCGCCCGAACAGAACCAAAAGAAACGGGTGATTTTATTCATGGTATAATATGTTAAAACACATTTGTTATCTATAAAACGCTCTTACCCCCTGATTGTTACAAAACTCTTGCCGCAATATTTAATCCTAAAAAAGTATACCTTTGATTTATAATATTTGATCATGAAAGAAATATCAGTACAGGAACTAAAAGAAATGAAAGATAGCGGTGCAGACTTTCAATTAATAGATGTGCGCGAAGACTTTGAGTACCAAATGTCGAACCTTGATGGCGAGAACATCCCTTTGGGTGGCATTTTAATTGAGACCGATAAAATAAGCCACGATAAACCGGTTGTTATTATGTGCCGCAGCGGCAAACGCAGCGCAGTAGCTTTATACCAGTTAGAGCAGCAAGGTTATACCAACCTGTCTAACCTGCAAGGTGGTATATTGGCCTGGCAACAGGATATTGACCCAACTATAACTGTATACTAATATGGGTAAGAAAATGCTCCTCAATACAGTGTACACTGTAGGTATAGTTGTTTGTATAGCTATATTAATATGGGGTGTACAAAATAGCCGTTACGAGTTTGTAATGGCTGCTGCATTGCTTGCGGCTGTATTTGTTGTGCTTAAAATTAAGCTGCTTAAAGAAGTACGCGGCATCATCAACAGTAAAAAATAATTAAACTTTAACCCCTAAACCACCATGTTTATTGCCATTGTTGGCCTCATACTGCTTATAGCAGGCTTTGGGGTAAAACGTTCGCCCTCTGATGCCAGCCATTACGGCGGCCTCATTACCAAAGTAGGGATTGCCATTATAGTGCTTGGCGTATTACTGTCGTCGTTCAAAATAATTGAACCCGGTAAAGTGGGCGTTCAAACGCTTTTCGGCAAGGTGCAGGATGAGGTATTACCGAGCGGATTGCATGTTATTAACCCATTGGTTGATGTTACCACCTTCAGCATCCAGACCGAAAACTATACCATGAGCGGCGTAAACAGCGAGGGGCAAAAGGAAGGTGATGATGCAATCAGGGTACTTTCTTCCGACGGACTGGAGGTTACCATCGATCTTTCTGTTTTATACAAGGTTGACCCAAACAAGGCACCCTTTATTTACCAGAACATTGGCCCCGAATACGTAGAAAAGATCGTTCGCCCGGTTACGCGTACTGCTATTAGAGATAACGCGGTTAACTACCAGGCGGTTGATCTGTACTCGGTAAAACGCCAGGAGTTTCAGGAAAGGATAAACCGAACCATTACGGCCAACTTTGCTAAAAACGGATTACTGCTACAGCAGATATTGGTACGCAACGTAAGCTTACCGGCATCTGTAAAGGCCAGCATCGAATCAAAGATTAACGCCGAGCAGGAGTCGCAGAAAATGCAGTTTGTACTGGCAAAAGAGCGCCAGGAAGCCGACCGTAAACGTGTGGAAGCACAAGGTATAGCTGATTATCAAAAGATCTTGTCGACCGGCTTATCAGACAAGCAACTGCAATACGAAACCATTAAAGCGCAGAAGGAAATTGCCCTATCGCCCAATGCCAAAGTGATTATTATGGGCGGAGGTAAAAACCCGATCATTTTAAGCGACAAGTAATTTTTGAAGAGAAGCAAGAATCGGGAATCAAGAATCGAGACTAACCTTTTATAAGAAGAGCCTTCAATAAATATGAAGGCTCTTCTTTTTTTCCATTCAGAGCGACAGCGAAGGACCGTCTGCTTTATACAAAGCGGCTATACAGATCGAAGAAGATTCTTCGCTGTTGCTCTGAATGACAAGTTGGATGTAATTTCTTGTAAAAGTCAAAAGCCCCGGCTCCCCGGGGCTTTCTATGTTAGTACTTAATTAAACAAACTATAAAGAACGCATGATGAGTAGCTAACCCTACTCAATGTATTTTAATCCACACTACCAGACACGGTAAATTTGGAAATGTTGCCGACTTTATCTTTCAAGTTTCCAATGATTTTCTTTAGGCATTAACTGCATTGCAAATGGCTTATTATATTGCCGCTGATAATTTTTCTGCAAAAGTTTAAATTATTGGGCTATATCCAATACTTCATCAATATTGTTACAGTTGGTTTATTTCGATACATGGTCAGCAGGAAGCGGGAGGTTAAATATCCGGATAGATAGAAGCCTCTGTTTACCAGGGATGGGTATTAATTCTCGCCAAAAAACCCTTTCGAATAAATAACAGTGCCGCCTGTGATTGCCGAATAATCTTCATTTAAGGCAATAACCAAAGCATTCGCATCGGCTATTTTAAATGGGAATTTAATGTCGTATTTACTCGCAAGCTGGTAACCAAATCTGGGGTAATAATTAGCGATGCCTAAAATAACAATGAAATTGCATCCCATACTTTTTGCTATCCGATGACTTTCTAAAACCAACTGTGTACCTACCCCTTTATTTTGATAGGCAGGCCTGATAGAAAGCGGTGCCAGGGCAAGCGCTTTATGAATTTCTCCCTTATTTGCTATCTCTATTCGGGTTAATAAAACATGACCGGCTATTGTTCCGTGCTCATCATGAGCCAATATGGATAGCTGCGGTATAAAGGCATCTGATTCTCTTAACCTTGCAACCATATCCTGCTCTTTGTGATTGCTGTATGGTACAGCCTCGTAGGCATCTATAATGGCTTTAGCTACTTCAATATAATCCGAAGGGTTTTCCTGCCTGAGCTTAATTTCCATTTTACCTTTTACTGAGAACCAAAAGTATACTATTATTAGATAGTAATTAGTCAGGTGATTATCGGCTCATCGGGATTAAATGGCGTTTCTTCCTGATGCGTAGTTACAGTTTGCACAATCGACTTAACCTTATATACCCATATCCCTGTAGCAATTGTTATCGGATAAAACATCACCCAAATAAAATCGGGGTTGGTGTAGTGAGGCAATGAATCGCCTGCGTAGGTTACAAACGGGAGCAGGGCTATTAATACACCGGCAAGCGTCAATGTGACTTTAATGAGGCGGACATTGGCCGTAAACTGGTTAGTTAGCCAGGCACTCAGCCAAAGCAAGAACCAGCAGGGTATGGAGAACAGCCAGCCGCATACAAGCATGTAGAGCAGGTAAACAAACACATCGCGAACCGAATCAAACCGGTAAGGGATCCGCGTTATTAATTGTACAATAATTTGCAGCAGGGGCGCTACGGCTACGCTGGTAAGCCAAACTTTTAAAGTATATGGAAGCACCCGGTATTTCATGGTATATAGCGTATACTTACTAATATACCGATTTGTTACAAAATCAGAAAGAAATACCGGGTGGAAGCCTTTAACTATTTTCTTCCCAAACTTCAGCCAAATTCAAAA
The DNA here is from genome assembly GCA_903644075.1 of Sphingobacteriaceae bacterium. Taxonomy (GTDB): domain Bacteria; phylum Bacteroidota; class Bacteroidia; order Sphingobacteriales; family Sphingobacteriaceae; genus Mucilaginibacter. Next base: position 3,370 of record CAHJXH010000295.1, read on the forward strand.
TCACTTCAACAGCCTTCTGCATATCCTGTACAGAAACCCACTCCTGCTTGCCGTGAAACGCATGCTCGCCGGCAAAGATGTTGGGGCAAGGCAAGCCCATAAACGACAGGCGCGAGCCATCTGTCCCACCACGGATGCTTTTCAGCTCGGGTTTTAAACCGGCACGCTTAATGGCCTCCATGCCATATTCGGTTATTTTGGGATGCTGATCCAGCACCTTTTTCATATTGCGGTATTGCTCTTTTACCTGCAGATCGAACGTGGCACCCGGGAAACTTTTAATTACCCCATTAGCAATGCTGCGGATCACATTCGCATAATCAACAAGTTTTTCATCCTCAAAATCGCGGATAATAAAATCGATCACCGCCTGCTCTGCATGGCCGCTTACCGACACCGGGTGCACAAAACCCTCCATGCCTTCGGTTCCCTCGGGCGAAAGTTCGTGTGGCAGGGCTGCAATAATTTTACCTGCAATTTTAATAGCGCTTTGCATATTGCCTTTGGCAAAGCCCGGATGCGAGCTGATGCCATTGATGATCAATTTAGCGCCATCTGCAGAGAAAGTTTCGTTTTCGAAATGGCCTGCACTTTCGCCGTCCATGGTATAACCAACATCAGCACCCAGTTTTTTCAAATCGGCTTTATCTACACCGCGGCCAATTTCTTCATCAGGAGTAAACAAAATTCGGATCTTACCATGTTTAATTTCGGGATGATTGATGAGCTGGTAAGCCGCATCCATAATTTCGGCAAGTCCGGCTTTATTATCAGCGCCCAGCAGGGTTGTCCCGCTGGCGGTAATTACATCGTTACCTATTTGGTTTTTTAGGTCGGGGTGCTCGGTCATTTTCAGCACAATGCTGTTATCATCTGGCAAAATCAAATCCTGTCCCTGGTAATTTTTATGTACCAGAGGTTTCACATTTTCGCCACTGCAATCGGGCGAAGTATCCATATGCGAACAGAAGCAGAGCACCGGGATATTGGCCTTATCGCTCGTGGCCGGGATGGTGGCGTAAACGTAGCCATTCTCATCCATTTCGGCATCCGTAAGGCCGATAGCTAGTAATTCTTCAACTAAAAGTCGGCCTAAATTCTTCTGCTTTTCTGTCGATGGGCAAGTTGGCGATTCGCTATCCGACTGGGTATCTATGGTTACGTAGCGCAAAAAACGCTCGGCTACTGTAAAATTTAATTGGCTGTTCATACGCAAAAAATATTGTGCAAATTAGGGCTTTATTTGCAGCTCTGTCAATTCAATTTAAAAACAGCCAGCCATGAATGTCGAAGAAGTCCGCGATTACTGTATGCAAAAAGCCGCCACTACCGAAGGTTTGCCCTTTGGCGAAGACACGCTGGTTTTTAAAGTAGCAGGCAAAATTTTCTTATTGATCGGCCTCG
>CAHJXH010000296.1 GCA_903644075.1 Sphingobacteriaceae bacterium
TCTTCAAAAATTCGCCCAGCTTAATCAACGCTTTTTCAATCTTAGGTTCCCACAGGTTGCAGAAACTGATGCGCAGGTAATTTTGGTAATTACCATCGGCCGAGAATAATTCGCCCGGAGCATAAGCAACATCCTGCTGAAAGGCGGCATCCTGTAATTGTGTGGTATTTAGATTAGCAGGCAGTTCGACCCATAATACCAGGCTGCCTGTTGGCCGGCTTATTTTTGTCCCTTCGGGGAAATGTTGTTCAATTAAGTTTGTAGTGCGTATGAGGTTCTTATTGAGCTCCAGTCTGAATTTTTGAAGATGGCGGTCGTAAGTTCCCTGTTCCAATAATTGCTGCACTACCTGTTGCCCTAAGTTGGAAGTCGAGCCATTATGCATAGATTTGGTACGCGCTACCTGGTGCACAAACCTACCTGGTGCACACCAGCCAATACGGAAACCCGGCACCAATGATTTGGTGAACGAGCTGCAATACATCACCCAGCCATCTTTGTCATAAGCCTTAATGGTATCTGGTCGGCTGCCTTTAAAAAAAATTTCGCCATACAAGTCGTCTTCAATAACGGGGATTTGCTTTTCATTGGCAAAAGCAGCGATCTGCTTTTTTTGTTCGGTACTTAAACAGGCGCCATCGGGATTATTAAAATTGCTCACCAGTAAACAGGCTTTAATCTGGAGTTTATTGCAGGCACGCTTCAAATCTTCCACATCAATGCCGGACTCAGGATGGGAGGGAATGGTGGCAACTTTCAGATCAAGGCATTCCAGGGCCTGCATAACGCCGTAATAGCATGGGTCTTGTACCAGGATGGTGTCGCCAGGCTGCGTAACTGTTTTAAGGCAACATATAATGGCTTCCATAGCACCATTGGTAATCACCAGTTCATCGGCATGCACCGATCCTTTCCATAGGAATGATCTTTTGGCAATCTCTTCCCTTAGTTGCAGCCTGCCTTTTCGGTCTTCGAGTTTCAGATAACTTCCGGTAATATCTCTTGAAATATTTTGAATAGCCCGTTTAATACTATTGAATGGCAGCAGACGATTATCGGGCATGGCATTAGCGAATGATACAAAGTTTCTTGAGGTGCTGTCTCTCCTTAAATTCTGTAATAGCTGATCGATATGCACTGTTCTTTCCGAAAAGGAAACAGGCAATGTTTGTGGTAAAGGCAGTTTTTTACCCGAGTGATGATTCACAAAATAACCCGATTTCTCTTGTGAGGTAATCAACCCCTTATCTATCAGGTGGTTGAAAGCCTGTAATACCGTACCTATACTTAGTCCGTTTTCTTTGTGTAAACTACGCAGCGAGGGGAGCTTATCTTCCGCTTTGTAAACGCCGGTATCAATCATCGCAGCTATATTATTAGCCAGACTTAGGTATGCAGGTTCTTTCATGCGGGTAAAGGTAATCTGTTATAGTTAAATAATCAAAATGTGTGTCTGTTTCTTTTTTCGTAATTGGTGATGTTTGCTATATGACGAACACAAATAATACAATTACCGAAATAACCATTACCCCCATATTTAACGACCACTGCCAGCAGATACTAGGTTTAGTACTACCCATTCAGCAAATTGAATTTAATGTGCCAATAACGCTGGAAGACCAGCCAGATTTGCTGGATGTTGAAACGCACTATCACCAAACAGGCGGCGGTTTCTGGGGAGCTAAACTCTATGATGAATTGATTGGTACTATCGCACTGATCGCAACCGAGGATAACGCCGGGACTATCCGCAAAATGTTTGTTAAGAAAGAGTTTCGCGGTAAAGAAACCGGCACTGGCCAACACTTGCTCAACACGCTGATAGATTATGCCAGGGAAGCAGGAATTATAGATCTATACCTTGGAACTGTCAACATGTTGAAGGCGGCCCATCGCTTTTATGAGCGCAATGGTTTTGAACGAAGAACGAGTGAAGAAATGCCATCGTGCTTTCGACGAATGGGAGGGGAAGATCTTTATTATCATTTGCATATAGTGCCCGCTGAGAGTTAACACTTTCGAAATTTTGTTAAACGAAATTCCTTTTCTGATAAAAAGCTACCAATCAGGTAGCTTTTTATCAGAAAGAGTGGATTATTTTAAATAAAAAATGCAAGTTTGCCGCCTGAATATCAATTGTCCATGAACGATCAAAAAGGATTTACCACTACCATACTACACTCAGACCGCCTGTTGAAGCCCGAATTTGGTGCATTGCATCAACCAGTTCATAACGCTGTAACCTGGGGTTATGATGATGTACAGGGATTGGTAGATGTATTTCAGAACAAAACCAAAGGATATGCATACTCGCGCCAGGGTAACCCAACAACCACTGCCTTAGAGCATAAAGTTACCCAAATGGAGCAGGGTATGGCCAGCATTACATTTGCTACCGGCATGGCGGCTATTACGGCCACAGTTTTAGCATTGATTAAGGAAGGCGACCATATTATCGCCAGCTCGTACCTGTTTGGTAATACCCGCAGCATTATGCAAACCTTTAGCGATATCGGTATCAGCATGTCGTTTGTGGATGCTACCGATGTGGAGAATATAAAAGGCGCATATCAGCCCAATACCCGCATGGTATTGATTGAAACCATTGCCAACCCAGCTACCCAAATAGCAGATATGAACCCTATCGGTGATTTCTGCGAGGAGAAAGGTTTGTTATACGTAGTGGATAATACCATGACTTCTCCTTACCTATACCGCCCGGTAACGGCTAAAGCCAGTTTAGTTATTAACTCATTAACCAAATATATTGGCGGCCACGGTAACGCATTAGGCGGCAGTATAACTGATACCGGCTTGTTTAACTGGGCAAACTATCCAAACATTGCCCCAATTATCCGCGAGCAAATTAAACCCGAAATGCAGGGTATGAGCCAGATCCGTAAACGTGGTTTACGCGATGGCGGCGGTACTTTGGGCCCGGAGGCGGCACACGCTATTTCAGTAGGCTCAGAAACCTTGGCTTTACGAATGGAACGTGCTTGTGCTAATGCATTGGCGCTTGCCCAGTTCCTGGAGCAACATCCGCTGGTAAGCAAAGTATATTACCCGGGTTTAGAAAATCACCCACAGCATGAGGTTGCTAAAACCTTATTTCGCCGCAGTGGTGCTTTAATGAGTTTTGCTTTGGTAGATGGTGTTGATCTGTTTGCCTTTTTAAACCGCTTAAAGCTCGTAATTAAATCGAGCAACCTGGGCGATACCCGCACGCTGGCCATCCCGGTTGCGCATACTATCTTCTTCGAACTTGGCGCCGAACGCCGTGCCGAAATGGGGATTCCTGATTCGATGATCCGCCTGTCGGTAGGGATTGAAGAAATCGAAGATTTACTGAATGATTTTAGTGTTGCTTTGCAGGAAGCATAAGATATAGACCTTTATAATACACTGAAGAGCACCCTTATTGAGGGTGCTTTTTTTGTGCGCTGTCACAATTGTGCCAGTGTTCCGTTTTTTGAAAGTGGAACACTTTGGAACACCCGGAACACCATGGAGAATAACGAAAAATGGCGCTAGTGGTCTTCCCTGGCCGTTTTTAGGCTAATCTGAGAAATGACTTAAAAGTCCGGAACACCTCCTGTTTGTATCGTCCTGAAATAGTTTACCCTTTTAAGGTTCCTCATTCAAATCATAATTTAACATAACTATATTCCCTCATGTTTGTTAGTCTTACACAAATCAACTAGAAACCATGGAACTAAATAAATTATCATTAACCAAGGCTAACGAAGGCACCTGTGTATCTGTAGGAGGGGGCACTTACCGCACCGTAATGTCGGGCAAGCAAACGGGTGGTGCTTATGCAGTGATAGAAATGCTGGTACCTCCCAACAGCGGTCCGCCACCACATTCACATGCCGATGTACAGGAAGCATTTTATATTCTTGAAGGAGAGATTGAATTAAGAACCGAAGAAGGAAACCATATCGCCCAAAAGGGTGATTACGTAAATATCCCCAAAGGTGGACTGATTCATCAGTTTAAGAACAAAACAGATACCCTTGCCCGATTAATGTGCATTGTAACCCCTGCGGGTATGGACGAAATGTTTGAAGAGATTGGTGAGCCGGTTGAATACGGCCAGTTTTTGCCTCCGCCAGAAATGACACCTGAAATGGCAGAACGAATGTTGAAGATCGGGGAAAAATACGGTCAGAAGTTTTTCCCGCTTGATTATTTAAGTAAGTAGGAGATGGTTTCTTCTCTTATCGTCATCCCGAAGTTGTTTCGGGAACCCAGGGGACAGGTATACGATCTGCATAGTTCGCTTTGCGTGTGGATTTGTCATTCTGAGTTATAAAATCCGGGGCCTTTAAGGGTTCAATGACATGTTTGAAAATCAGCCACTTAATAAACATGTCATGGGTAACGATAGTGAAGAATCTTCTTCGAGCAGAATGTTTGCTGTATAAAAAGCTTTAAACCTGTGTTGTAGGGTGCTAAAATAAATTTAGCATGACGTTACTTAAAGTTTAGTTATTAAGCTTAGCGGCAATAATCTTAACGATCAAAACTAATGGAGCTGCCTGAGCTACAATACCTGCGATTACGATTGCGTGGTTCATGATTTCTAAATTTAAATTGTGAATAGTTGATGATCGGTTCTATTAGTTAT
>CAHJXH010000297.1 GCA_903644075.1 Sphingobacteriaceae bacterium
GGCGTAATGATGTGCAGTCAACAGCATTTTGTATGCGCCACCGTCGGTACAAATAATACCATTTTCACCCCATTGGTCAATGGTGATCTTTCTGAGCATAGGGTTTACAGCTTGTGGTATGCCATTTACCTTATTGTACGATGCCATGTACGCCCTCGAACCGCCTTGTACAATGCCTTTATGGAAGGTATAGCCGTAGTACTCGTTAAACAAGCGGTCGTCAAATACAGAATTACTGCTATCGCGACTATTCTCATTACTATTAGCCAAAAAGTGCTTCATCAGCGCAGCCGTTTCCCAGTATTTAGGGTTATTGCCCTGCAAACCTTTGATATAGCTTACTACCATGGCGGCGTTAAACACCGCATCTTCACCATAGCTTTCTTCGGTACGGCCCCAGCGCGGATCGCGGCCCAGATCGGCATTGGGTGCGCGTACTACCAGGCCGCCTTTATGATATTTTGCTGATTGAAAAATGTATCGTGTTTCTTTAGCTTCTATACCGGCCGCTTGCTGCAATAACTCCGGACTCCAGGTTTCGGCCATGCCGATGCTTTGCGGAAATATAGTTGTGGGCACAGGCGTTTTGCCGCCCCAATTGCCAACTACACCCATCGAAAGCCCATGTAAGCCTTCTACATGCCCGGTGCCCTTGATACCCAAACGTTCAACCGTTGGGTTAGTGCCTAAACAATTGATCTTCTCTTCGGTATTTAATAACGAGAGCAGGTTGGTGATCCGCTCTTCAACCGGTAGTTCCGGGTTTTGAAAGGGATAATGATATTGCGCAGAAGCTGCCTGGCTAAGCACCAGCAGCAATGCGCAGCCAATATACTTAAGCGTAATTTTTATAAACTTTTTGGGCAACATCATAAATGGTTCAATGGGGATATTACAATCCACTAAAGGCAACGTTTACCGTAAAACTATCATTAATGGCCACTGCACTACTATCACAAAGGTTAAATTCTATGCAATAAATGTTAAATCAGTATCAGTTATACTCATGATGTTTATTATCAGCACATTAGGCGCACTTTAACTTAATTATCACCTTAGATTTGATGTTGTTTTGACAACTAATGTGCCCGATTTTACACCATCTGATACGGCGGTAAGCTTTATTTCCCCTATATCACCGGTTGATTGAATGATAACCTGCGCCAAGCCGTTAAACAAGTTCCTGTTCCAGGTTGCGGCAGGGGTTAAAATTTGGATTAATCCAGGTGATTTGTTTACTTCTGTCCAGGCATTGGGCTTAATTAAAGGCTTGCAAACAATGGCAATTTCGTTGGTTCCTTCCTTCAATAATTTCTTATCGAGCTTGAATTCGCTGCGATTAGTGCTATCTGTCAAATTAACACCGACAGGCTGACCGTTGATATAAACCGATTGATTTTTACCGATGCTTTTAAAGAATAAGGTCAACTGATCTTTATCAGCAACATCATTTAAATTAAATTGACCACGGTAAACCAAAGCCTGCACCCTTTTGCCAAAATCGGCATTGCGTTCAGTTTTAAAGGCAACATCCCATTTGCTATCGTCATAATTTAAAGCAGTTTCGGGTCGATTGCTGATGTCTTCCACAACCTTCTCTTTTAAACCGCTTATTTCAACGGTCTTAATGGTTTCGATATATTTATCAGGTTCTAACGAAGTTGGATCGCCATTGCCAACACCAATAATTTTACCGGGGCCGGTAATGGTAAATGAAATATGATTTGATGCCGTTGGTACAGCCAGTCCCTTTTTATCTTTAACAGATACGGTTACCATAGCCAAGTCTTTTCCATCGGCAGTGATAGTTGGTTTATCAGGGCTTAAGGTAATATTTTGAGCATCGCCGGTAGTTTGTACAAGATCAGTTAACGTTTTATTACCTGCTTTATAGCCTACAGCTTCCAGTTTGCCGGAAGCATAAGCCACCTTCCACTCTAAATGGCCGTTAACCGGCATCGCCTTTTTGCCCTGGCTTTTGCCGTTTAAAAACAGCTCCACCTCGTCGCAATTACTGTAAGCCCAAACATCAATCAATTGACCCTCTTTGCCTTTCCAGTTCCAGTGTGGCAGCAGGTGTAATACCGGTTGGTTGCCCCACCAGCTTTTTAAATACCAAGCATCATCTTTTTCAAAGCCGCATTGATCGAGCATCCCGAAATATGACCCGATTGACGGCCAGCCATAAGGCGTAGGCTCTCCGCGGTAATCAAAGCCGGTCCAGATAAACATACCGGCCGCAAAAGGGCGTTTGGCATAGTAGTTCCAGCCTTCTTCAACACTGTAAGCATTTGGTCTTGGCTTTTTATCGTAAGCCGCCATCATGTGCAGGCTATCATTGGTAAAGTAAACACCGCGCGTAGCAAATGTCGATCCTTCTTCTGTACCCCAGCTCTTCTGCGCAGGAAACTTTTTGTGCTGTGCATCAGGGTCTTCCTGGGCTATATAATTTAAGCCGACCAGATCCATAACGCCCGATAAGCCCTGCCCCCAGCCACCGCTGAAAGCCGCCGTGATTGCCCGGGTTGAATCAATACTTTTAGCATAAGCCTGCATTTGGGTAGCAATACGCGCACCGATGATATTATTCTCGATATGCCATTCCTCATTTCCTATCGACCAGCTGATCACACTCGGGTGGTTACGATCCCTGGTGATGAGGTATTTGAGGTTACCAAAATGTGTATCTGTAATACCCATCAGCCTGTTTTCATCAATAACTACCATACCCAAACTATCGCAGGCATCCAGTAATTCGGGCGTTGGCGGGTTATGCGAGCAACGGTAGGCATTAGAACCCATTGCTTTTAATGATTTAATCCTGAAGATCTGCAAGGCATCCGGCATAGCCGAACCTACCCCTGCATGATCCTGGTGATTATTGGTACCTTTTATTTTTACATGTTTACCATTGAGGAAAAAGCCCTCGTTATTATCAAAGCGAATTGTGCGGATACCGAAGCGGGTATCGTATTGATCTACCGTTTTTCCATTCTCCAGAATCTCAGTATGTAAATGATATAAAGTCGGTGTTTCTGTCGACCAGAGCTGCGCATTTTCAACTGATAGCGCAGCAGTAAAATCTTTATTTTCAAAGGGATTCAACGACACACTATTGATCGTAACCGGACTTAATGCTTTCCCTTGCGGATTAACAATCGTTTGCCTGATGCTGAAATTTTTAACCGATTTAGCATCATTATTTACCGTAACTATAGCCTTTACTTCGGCGTTAGCACCCTTAACCTGAGTAGTTACAAAGGTACCGTTGGTAGGTATGTGCAGCTCGTTGGTTTTATTGAGCCAAACGTGGCGGTAAATACCAGCACCTTCATAAAACCAACCTTCTTCCATGGTGGCATCAACCCTCACAGCAATTACGTTGTTACCGCCGTAGTTAAGGTATTCAGAAATATCATATTCGAAACCATTGTATCCGCTCAGTTCTGTGCCGAGATAATGGCCGTTAACCCAAACAATTGAATTGCGAAACACGCCATCAAAAGCGATATGGATCCGTTTGCTCAAATCTGTTGCGGGAATACTGAACGATTTACGATACCAGCCTACACTGGCATCCGGAAAGTTTCGGCCTATGGCTTTAAAGCCATGACTAAAACTGCCCTTTTCGCTGAAAGGTTGTTCAACAGCCCAGTCGTGCGGCAAGTTCAGTTTGCGCCAGGCGCGGTCGTCAAATTCGGGGTCGGCAGCGCCATCGGCGTAGCCTGCTTTGGCGTAGAACGAGAAATAACTGGTTCCTGTATTAAAATCCTTTTTCGTATCCGAAGGATGTCCGTAAGCAAAACTCCAGTTTTTATCGAATGATATATGCTGCCTTTCTGATTGTGCCCATGCCGATAATTGTACACAGCAAAGCAGCAATAACAATTTATATTTCACACCAAATCTTTTAATATTCATATTCTTATTTCGAATTCATCACCGCCCTTTTATTACCCGCGTTATCAAAAATGGTAACGCATTTTATTGTTTCATCCATCTTAATATACCGCGCAGATTGCGACAGAAATGAACTGCCATAGCTAAATTCCTGCTTTGAGATCTTTCCGTTTTTGTATTGAATTATAGCGTAAACATCAGTTGGTTTAACCATAATTGTTTTAGTCCCGCTATTTAGTTTAAATACCTTTAAAAGGTCTTTATTTTGGCTTGCTGCTAAAAGTTCGTACCCGTTTTTATCCCGAAGTTTTATCAAAGCCTTGCCATTGCCCGGGATGTAAATACCGCTTTGCAAAATCGACAGTGGTTTAAAACCACCATTGCCATCACCTTTTAGCATTAATCCATTCAGTGCATCGTAACGGCCAATTGATACATCGGTACCAAAATCATTACCATTAATTACCACATCCAGATTACCATCGCCATCAAAATCACCGGTTTCCATACCGTTTAGTACAGATACCTGGGCTTCAACAGGCAGTGGTATCAGGGTAAATTTACCGTTACCATCATTCCGCAAAAAGCATGATTTAAGCAGGTTGGCTTTTAACTTTATTGCGCCTTTCATTTGTTCGGGCGAGAATACTTCATCCATTGTAGCGGTGGCGTACGATTTATAATTAGTAAACTTTTTCTAGATCG
>CAHJXH010000298.1 GCA_903644075.1 Sphingobacteriaceae bacterium
GCAATATTACCGTTAGCCTTTAATGGCAAAGCATTGTTCTGATTTTTTAATAATACCATGCTTTTCTCAGCAGCTTCTTTAGCCAGTTGCAATTTATCGGCATTCATGATCTGCGTTTTGGCACGTTGCTCGCTTACATATTTATAAGGATCGGCAAACAGGCCAAGTTTGTATTTAGCCTCTAATACGCGGCGACAAGCCAGATCAATATAGCTTACATCCATTTTCTTTTCGTCAACCAGTTGTTTCAGGCGTTTCAGGAAAATTTCGCTTACCATATCCATATCGTTACCTGCTTCAAGGGCAAGTTTGGCAACCTGCTCTTCGTTACCTACGCCATGCTGCATTAACTCCATAATAGCGGTATAGTCTGTAGCTACCATGCCATCAAAACCCCATAGTTTGCGCAACACATCGGTTAGCAACCATTGATTGGCAGCCGCAGGTACACCGTTAATTTCATTAAACGAGCTCATTACAGAAGCTGCACCAGCATCAACAGCTGCTTTGTATGGCGGTAAATAGGTTTCGAACATTTTGCGTTCGCTCATATCAACAACGTTGTAATCGCGGCCAGCCTCTACAGCGCCATATAATGCAAAATGCTTTACGCAAGCCATAACAGTATTATTGGCGAAGCTGTCGCCCTGGTAACCTTTAATCATGGCTTTGGCAATTTGCGACCCCAACCAGGTATCCTCGCCCCCACCTTCAGATACACGGCCCCAGCGTGGGTCGCGGGTAATATCAACCATTGGTGAGAACACCCAGTTTAGACCATCTGCCGAAGCTTCGTCTGCAGCGGCACGGGCAGTTTGCTCAATCAATGGCATATCCCAACTAGACGATAGCCCAAGCGGAATAGGGAAAATTGTTTTATGCCCGTGTATTACATCGTACCCAAACAGCAACGGAATTTTTAACCGTGTTTTAGTGATGGCATAAGCCTGCAATTTACGTACGGCCGATGGCGTGTAGGTGTTAAATACACCACCAACCAGCCCTTGTTGTATTTTTTCTTCCACACCCTGGCTTAATACCGGGCCCGTGATATCGAACCCTATAGCTGGCAGGTTTAACTGACCGATCTTTTCGTCGATGGTCATTTTGCTCATCAGGTTACTGACGTAGGCATCCATTTTAGGATCATGAGGCTTTTGCGCCGATGCGGTAAGCGCAACAGCTACCAAACATGATGCTGCAATAGCTTTTGATAGTTTCATATTTATATTAAAATGTATTACGTAGATTATAGCTGCTGATTAACGGCTTCCGGGATATTGAAAATCAAGCTTTTTAAGCCCGCCTTGTACTTCCGGGCAACTCATAAACAGCTTCCAAAGCAAGCCGCTGCGATAGTTTTCGATCATCACAATTTCTGGCCCTTGATCAATGGCCAGGTATGATTTGGCGTACCAGTTTTCGCTTTCGCTAAAGGCATCCACAAAACCATATTCGCCCCATAATTTATCGCCCATATCATAGTAGTAATGGCGCAGTGCTTTCATAGAAAATTCTGGTGTGTATGGGAATGAAGAAATAGCTGCAGTCGGCGCAATAAAGCCCTTATCGTTAGTAGGCGAAGCCGCGTCATAGCCATCTTTAATATCGCTGGCAGTTAATCCCCATGATTCGGGCCCGTAGCCTTTAAAATGTTTGGGGTTATCCAGGCAATAAGCGTGGTCAATTAAAGTTTGGTTTAGGTTCTGCTCCCAGTAATCGGCATAACGATCTTTTAAGCCCTTAGGATTTAAACCCAGGAAAGAATATTGTGAGTAGAATAATGGCCCACCAAAATCAAACCCTAAAGGCAATGTATAGCCATAAAACATTTTGACATTTTTAAAGAAATCGCTTTGTGCCCATCCCCTGTGATACACATCGGCGGTAACCGGGTACCTGGTGCCAGATGCGGCGAGGATGTAAGTGATCAAACATTCATTAAAACCGTGGATCGGGAAATTCATAGCCCAGCCATTGTTTGGCGACCAGTGCCAGTATATGGCATCACGGCCATCGCGTGTAAACCAGTTCCACTCAATGTCATCCCACATCCAGTTGATCTTGTTACGCAGGTCAATTTCTTTCGGCGTATTGCCTGAGTAGTATTGACGGGCAGTTAAAAGCCCTTGGAACAGATAAGATGTTTCAACCAAATCAGCGCCATCATCCTTACGGCCAAAGCGAATCACTTTTCCTGTCGCCCCATCCAGCCAATGCGGGAAAGCGCCATGAAAAGCGTCGGCCTTGTAAAGGAAATTTACAATTTTAAGCATGCGATCTACCGCTTGTTCGCGGGTGATCCATTTACGTTCAGTAGCAACCACAATGCCCATCATACCAAAGCCCGAACCACCGATGGTTACCACATTACCGCCAGTTTCAAAAGCATCGTTACTACGCTCGCGTGCTAAGCCGCTTACCGGGTGGCCAAAGTCCCAGAAATAACGGAATGTTTGGCGTTGAATCACATCCAATAACGCGCTGTCGGACAGATTTTTGATGATACCTACCGGCTTGATACCTTCGGCAGAGAGCGATTTTTTCTGAGCCTGACCGTAGCTGTTAAAAGCCATTGCGAGGATTAGGCCTCCAAAAATTAGTTTTTTCATAGAAGTACACACAATAAAAAAGCCGGAAGCTGACGAATCAGACTCCCGGCTCAATAAAAAACCTTATTAATAGCCCGGGTTTTGGGTTAAAAGCCCCTGGCTTAAATCGATCTCTGCTTGTGGGATTGGCCAGATCTCATTTTTGTTGGCCTTCCACCCTTTCGGGCCAAATACAGCGGTACCGCGTCCCTGGCGAATTACGTCGAAGTAACGATCGAATTCCATTGCCAGTTCTGAGTGCCTTTCATTCCATATTGCAGTACGTAATGCAGTTTGATCTGTCGTGGTTACCGGCGGAAGAATTGCAGCGTTACCTGCTCTTGCACGTGCCCTTACCAACTCTAATGATGATAATGCCTGTGCAGTATTACCTGTTTCGTTAGCCGCTTCAGCATTCATTAACAATACTTCGGCATAACGGATAACGCGGATGTTCTGCGCCTCGCCCTCGTTACTGATAAATGGTACAGTAAACGGCACGTACGATTTTTGGTTGTACATTGGGTTAGGGTTACTTGTTAAAACCAAGTCACCTTCCGGGGTGGTTTCACCAGCATACAGGATAGTTGCATCCCTGCGTGGATCTCCTGTTTCGAATGAGTTAGATAAATCTGCTGTCGGCACGTTAAAGCCCCAGCCACCGCCACTTTGACGAGCACCCTGAACTTGCGAGTACTGGCTGTTTGATGCGTCGGCAATAGATGAAATACTGGCACACTGAATTTCGAATACCGATTCGGTACTGTTTTCATTGGCAATGCGGAACAGTTGCTCAAAGTTAGGATAGAGTGAATAGCCCATTGTCATTACCTGGTTAGTATAGGTTAATACATCGGTCCATTTTTTCTGATACATAGCCACTTTAGCATGCAATGCCAACGCAGCGCCTTTAGTAGCACGGCCAATATCGGCACCGGTATAGCTGGTTGGCAATACAGTTGCTGCATCTGTTAAATCTTGCTCAATTGCGGTATAAACCTGTGCAGCTGTGCTTCTTTGCAGGTTGTATTGATCGCTGCTTGTTGGTACATGCAAACGTAGCACTACACCACCAAATGCACGCACTAACCTAAAGTAGCAATAGGCACGTACAAATTTAGCTTCGGCAATATAACGCGCTTTTAATGTAGCATCCATAGTGATGTTAGGTACATTATCTAATACCTGGTTACACAAGTTAATTTGTACATATAAGCCAGTCCAGAAACCATCAAGCTGTGTTTCTGTAGCAGTAACTGTAAAGTTATCATACAGTGTAAAATAAGTGGCATCACCTGTGGTACTACCCTTTTCTGCATCGTCAGAACCCATGCTTTCTATCGCAATGGCCGGAAATGCAACCTGGTCGTAAGAACGGAGGCCCGCATAAATAGAGGCTACAGCCGCAGCAGCGTCATCGGCCGTGGTAAAGAATGTAGAACTGGTTGTTTGCCCCTGAACAGGAACCTCCAGGAAGCTTTTTTTACAGCTTTGCGCTGATATAAGGACCACTAACAAGGTAGCGGTTAAAGCCTTACGGTAAGTATTGTTATAAAACATAACTCAAATATTTTTTATGTTAAAAGGTAACGTTTACACCAAGGTTATAAGTTGCATACAGTGGGTATACACTATTATCAATACCTGCGGTAGTTGGGGTTGCACTGTTTGATGAAACCGAACTTGCGGTACGGCCAACCTCTGGGTTAAAGCCTTTGTAGCCGAATATGTTAACCGCATTTTGTGCGTTAGCAAAAATTCTGAAACGTTGTACGTGCAGTTTATTAAGCACTGCTGCAGGCAGGTTATAACCTAATTGCAGGTTACGTAACCTTACATAGCTTGCATTTTCAACATACCAGCTGTTTGGATAGTAATTGGTACCACCACCTATGTTTGCCGAAGGATAGGTATTTGATGTACCTGCACCATGCCAGCGGTTGTTGTAAAAATCTTCGGTATAATTTTCAGAACCGTA
>CAHJXH010000299.1 GCA_903644075.1 Sphingobacteriaceae bacterium
CTTACCACTTTACCAACCGGAATCAGGCTTTTATTAACCGGCGTGTACTCATCGGCATTAATCTGCATAATGTGCTTTAAGATGGTTCCGCTGCCTGCGCCGTTCAGGTTAAAATAAGCGTGATTGGTTAAGTTAATAAATGTTGGCTTATCTGTTTTGGCTTCGTAATTAATTTCGAGGCTGTTGTAGCGGGTAACGGTATAAGTAACCTTAACATCCAGGTTGCCGGGGAAACCTTCTTCCATATCAGCCGAGTGATAGGTTAACTCCAAAGTGTGCTCATTAGGCTGCACAGCATCCCAAACTTTAGAATCAAAACCCACTTTACCGCCATGCAGCGTGTTGGGCGTGTTGTTAATAAACAGGCTATATTCTTTACCATCCAATTTAAACTTACCGTTGGCAATGCGGTTCCCATAACGTCCAATCAATGCCCCGTAATAATTGCTTGATGATTCCTGGTAACCTTTCAGGTTATCAAACCCGGCTATTACATCCACCATTTTGCCGCTTGCGCTTTTTACCAGCAGGCTTACCACACGGCCACCATAGTTGGTAATAGCGGCCTGCATGCCGTTTTTGCCTTTTAAATAAAATAATTTAACCTGTTTGCCATCAATTGTTTGGTTGAAACCGGTGGTTGCAGGCAGCAGTTTGCTGGTGGCAATAGTGTCAGTATCTGTCATTGTTGTGTTAGTTTTTGGTTTATTGGAATTGCAGGATGATAAAATACCGGCCGAAATAGCCAGCATTGCGATGTATCTAATTTTCGGGCTTAATAATTGCATATAGGTATGATGATTTAAATGATGAAACTATAAGTTTTGATTTTAGTTTCCTAAGTTTTACAAAATATTAGGATACCGTTTAAAGGTAGCACTCATTTGTTGCCAAAATAGCAATAAATATAAATGCTTAATAAAAACTTCATACTGTATGCTTATTTTTGACCGTTAAATATAAAATGACTCAGAAAAGGATTAAAAAGCGAAGAATTGCGTTGGTACTCATTGTTGCAACCATGTTCTTTGCTGCCTATGCACGTCATAAGTTACATCAACCGGTTACTACAGGCCGTTTGGAAGATAAACGGATGGACGAAATTTCGGGCATAGCTGCTTCTGCTGTTAATCCGGATATCTTCTATGTTCATAATGATAGCGGTGATACCAGCCGTTTTTTCGCTATTAATGCCGAAGGTAAATTAAAAGCTACCTACTATTTTAAAGGCATGGCCAGAGGGTTAGGCGTTACCGATTGTGAAGATATTGCCATTGGCCCCGGCCCCATTAAAAACAAAAGCTATATTTATTTAGGTGATATTGGCGATAATGGCGGCAACCATAAAAACATTGCCATTTATCGTTTTAACGAACCTGTATTATCGGCAAAAGATAGTGTAAGCAACATTAAAAGCGCTGTACTATATCTGAAATACCCTGATGGGCCGCGCGATGCCGAGACTTTAATGGTTGATCCTCTTGAGAAGCTTCTTTACATCGTTTCTAAACGCCAGGACTCGGTAGCAGTGTACACAACCCCGCTTAAGTTTAATGATGGTGATACCGTAATCCTTACCCGCCAATGTAAACTCCATTTTAAGGGCTTGCCGTTAATGAGATGGATCACAGCCGGAGACATTTCTGCCGATGGCAGCCAGATACTGCTTAAAAGCTATGCTACCGTTTATTACTGGAAGCGTGAAGCCGGCGAACCAGTATGGAAAGCCATGCAGCGCAAGCCCGAAGAGCTACGTTATGAACAGGAACACCAGGGCGAAGCCATCGGTTTTACGCATGATGGTAGGGCCTATCTCACCACCAGCGAAGGTGTATACGCGCCTATCTATAAGTATTTTCTGCCCGCTAATTAATTATTCGGCCTTTTCGCTGATTTCTTCCCAATAAACCGTTTCCATAAATACGCCATTGTCAGACGCTACTTTGTCGCGAATTTTTTCCAGCTCCTGTTTTAATTTGGCAGGTTCGGTTATGTCGGTAACAGAATGATAATAGATGGTATTACCTGTTTTACTGTTGATATATTTAAAATGCCTTGTATTTGTTGCCATTGTTAGCGCCATTAATATGCTAATCATATAATACGTTAACAGGCTGTTTTGTTGAGGTTAAATGTTTGATTATATTTTTATATCATTTTTTTTACGTTTAGCTTAGTAAGTATAAAACCTCTAAACATGTATAAAAAATTATTAACCACGTCATTATTAGTATGTGCTATTGTTGTAGCCGCATTTGCTGTAGCTGCCGATCTTAACGGTAAATGGGTTGGCCAAGTGAGTATGCAGGGCAATGATATCCCGCTAACCTATACTTTTAAAGTTGATGGCGATAAATTAACCGGTGTTGCCGAATCATCATACGGCCCGTCTGCCATCGAAAACGGCAAAATTAAAGGCGATTCAATTTCCTTCAGCACTAACGTAAGCGGTTATGAAATCCCTCAATCAGGAAAATTTTACAAGGATTCTGTTTCTCTAAATATTGAAGTGCAGGGTTCTAATTTACATGCGGTGCTGACAAGAGCGAAATAACGTGCTAGAGTTGAGAATCAGGAATCGAGACAAAGACGCATTTCCGTAGAGACACAATACTTTGTGTCTCTATAATTAAAGCACGTCATTACTGTAAGGGACGAAGCAATCGCGAACTATGCAGACCCACTCTGTAAGTAGGGGATTGCTTCGTATCTTGCAATGACGTGTGTGGTTTGATGAGCGAACGAAATTGCCCCTACTAACCCAACATAACCTATTAATTGTGGCATCTTAATTTTCGGATAGCACAACATTAGCCACAGTACATCCTTTCACAGAAAATTGAGCAGCCACGAGTTCTTTTTGGTTACTTTTCTTGCGGAAAGAAAAGTGGCATCCACTGACGATGAATACACACCTTCCCTTCCTAACGAAAAACGGATCATCGAGTGACTCTGTACAGTTGGGAATTGCTCCGCAATGACGTGAGAAATTAAAGTATCTACACATCATTTTTACCCTCCCTTTACACCACTCTCCACACAACTCCTTATCTTTACAACACAAAATACCCAGTTATGAAAGTTGAAATATGGTCTGATGTGATGTGCCCGTTTTGCTATATCGGCAAACGCAGGTTTGAGGATGCACTTGCTAAATTTGAGCACGGCAGCGAGTTTGAAATTGAATGGAAAAGCTTCCAGCTTAATCCTTTGATGAAAACCAACCCTAACATCAGCATACACGATTACCTGGCCGAGACCAAAGGCTGGCAGCCTGAATACGCCCGCCAATTGAATGAGCAGGTTACCGCTATGGCGGCAGAGGTTGGCTTAACTTACCACATGGATCAGGCTGTAGTTGCCAATAGTTTTGATGCGCACCGCTTTACGCATTATGCCAAATTAAATGGCGTAGGTATTGAAGCCGAAGAGCAACTGTTCCGTGCTTATTTTACCGATGGTAAAAACATTGCCGATCATAATGTACTTGCCGAATTAGGCAGCAATATTGGTTTAAAGCCGGAAAATATTAAAGAAGTATTGGCTACCAATGCTTACTCGGACGAAGTACACTACGACCTGCGCGAAGCCCAGGAATTAGGTATCAGTGCTGTTCCGTTTTTTGTGTTGGACAGAAAATATGCCATTTCCGGCGCACAACCCGAGGCTGTGTTTTTAGACGCGTTACAAAAAGCATACAGCGACCAACAAATTGAAATTATTGCCGATGACACAGATAATAGCTGTGACATTGATGGTAATAATTGCTAAAGGAAGCTTGTATATAAACTTCTCCAAGTATACCCCCTTATGAAGCTACTGCAATTGCATAGACAGTAGTGTTCCCTAAATTAGGGGAAAGTAAAGGCAGTGGTAACAGCACCAACGTTAATAAGGGGTATAAAATATAAAAGGCATATAACAGTCACAAGCGGAGGCTTGCGCCAGATAAGTGTAAATGACAAATTCGTTATAAAACAAAAAAACCGTCCCGATATTAATCGGGACGGTTTTTTTATCAGGAGCGTTTGTATTAAAACTCAAACTCGTTTGATGGCATGCCGATTGGCGCACCAGGCGGCATATCCAATGGTTCGGCAGGTTGAAATTTCTCCGGGTTCTTTTGGAACTCGTTGATCTGTGAAAGCGCAAAGTAAATAGCAGCTTTTTGTTTAGGCGTTGCACTGATTAAATTGCTGGCCATCCAGGTGCTTAGCTCGGTGATTTTTAACAAGGCTTCGCCCCTTACGTTTTCACCGGCACGGCTATTGGCTGCTAATTGCAGCAGGTATTTGGTAGTTAAGTTGTTTACCAATATGTGCAGCTCGCCTTTGTAACCCGGTTCAATCGGGGCTTTCCAGGTTTTTTCGAGCAATTTATCAACCATTGGCATAAAGCCCGGTTGTTTTTCATCGCGCGCATTGTATTCGATTAAGCGGGCAGCACGGTCAGCATCCAACAGGTAACCTAAGGTGGTACTTGCAGCGCTTTCAGCAGCCCCAAGCGGGTCGAAGGTTACGCCGGTATGGCCACCAAAAGTTTCAACAGACGATGGATAACCTACC
>CAHJXH010000300.1 GCA_903644075.1 Sphingobacteriaceae bacterium
TCTTATTTTGGTCGATGTGCTGCTTAAAGGCAGTGCTGCCCACCTTACGCACATACGAGTCGGGATCATGACCATCCGGGAAGGATACTACCTTTACGTTGAGGCCTTCTTCGAGGATCAAATCCAGTCCTCGTAACGAAGCCTTTATACCTGCCGCATCGCCATCGTATAAAATGGTAATATTTTGTGTAAGCCGACCGATCAGCCTGATCTGTTCCACCGTTAACGAAGTACCCGACGAAGCCACCACATTTTCGATGCCTGCCTGGTGAACTGAAAGCACATCGGCATAACCTTCTACCAGGAAGCAATTATCCAGATCGCGGATTGATTTTTTGGCGAAGAACAGGCCATAAAGCACATTGGATTTATGGTAGATCTCCGACTCCGGCGAGTTTACATACTTGGGTACGTTTTTATCGCTCTTTAGCGTACGGCCGCCAAACGCAATAACCCGGCCTGTAAAATTATGGATGGGGAACATTACGCGGCCACGGTAACGGTCGTATAAAGACCCGTTATCGCGCTTAACGGATAAGCCGCTTTCTTCCAGAAATTCCTGCTGATAACCTGCATTGAGGGCTGCGCCGGTAAAAGCTTCCCACTGGTCGGGCGAGTAACCGAGCTCGAACTTGCGCATCACCTCGGGTGTAAAACCACGTTCCTTAAAATAGCTAAGGCCAATGCTTTTACCCTCGTCGGTATCCCACATGCTCTCCTGGAAAAACTTAGCCGCAAAGCCCGACACGATCATTAAACTCTCGCGGCGGCTATCGGCTTCCTTGTTCTCGTTGCTCTCTACCGTTTCTTCAACATCAATGCCGTACTTCTTGGCCAGCCATTTTAAGGCTTCCGGATAAGTAAACTTCTCCAGCTCCATAATAAAAGTAATGGCCGAACCGCCTTTACCCGATGAGAAATCCTTAAAGATCCCCTTGGCAGGTGATACCGTAAACGAAGGTGTTTTCTCGTTTACAAAAGGCGACAGGCCAACATAATTGGCACCGCGTTTTTTCAGGTTCACAAACTCACCAACTACTTCGACGATGTCGGTAGCTTCCATTATTTTATCAACGGTGAGTTTAGTGATCATACTTTGTTTAGAAACGCTTATTTAAGGGACAACAAAAATATGCAATTACAGATTGATACCCTGTGTGTAATTTAACAATTTTTTGCCTACTGTAGTAAACGGTTAACACTTAGCGTATTGTACAATAACAAACCTAAATTATACATTGATAAAAAAATGATTTAAATCGGCATTGATTACTGCTTTGTAGGTTACAACCGTTATTAGTACTTTAAAATACATTTAGTAATGGGTGGGATTTTTTTTGCATTAATATAAATTCATTGATATTTTTAACCTATTAACCCAAACCCATAATTCTAACCCACCTACTTGATATGGCCACCTTAATGACTCCCGGCGTTTACATTGAAGAAAAAAATGCTTTCCCAAATTCTGCAGTTGTAGTTGAAACCGCAATACCGGCTTTTATCGGTTATACCGATTTTGCTTCGTATAATGATAAATCCCTGCTTTTAAAGCCTACCAAAATAACCTCTTTTGCAGAGTACATCAACTACTTTGGCAATGGGTTTAAGGCAAAGTTTAATGTTAACCCGGCTGATAAAACGGTAAGTATTAAAGAAAACCAAACCTTTTACCTGTACAATTCAATCAGGTTGTTTTATGCCAATGGTGGCGGCGCTTGCTACATTGTTTCTGTAGGTACTTATGGCGATAAACCCGAAGGTTTGCAAGTTAAGCTGGAAGATTTTACCGGTTCGGATAATCAACCAGATCCGTTGGAGCTGTTATTAAAAGAACCAGAGCCAACCCTCATCATTATACCGGATGCCATTATATTGGGCGAGCAATGTTACAGCACGATTTATACCAGGGTTTTGGCCCATTGCGCAACCTTACAAAGCCGCATAGCCATTTTTGACCTGGTAAACCCCATAACCGTAGAAAACACAGATGCTATTGTAAGCAATTTCAGGCAGCAGATCGGGATAAATTTTTTAAATTATGGAGCCGCCTATTACCCTTGGCTAAAAACAACTATTGTAGGCAAAGACGAAGTTGATTTTACCAACATTTATACCGACTTAAGCGCTTTATTACCGGAGCAGCATGCACAAAAGGCAATAGCACATTTTAAGGCCCTTGCCAATCCAACAGATGCCGACAAAAACAACTATAACAATATTTTAAAAGCGATAAGCCCTACTTACGTTTTTGTATTAAATACCATAAGAACTTATCTTAACGAACTGCCCCCAAGCGGCGCAATGGCCGGTATATATACCCTGGTTGATAATACGCGCGGTGTTTGGGAAGCCCCGGCCAATGTGTCGGTAGCGGCAACTTTAGCACCTAGTATCAACCTAACCAACGAAGAGCAGCAGAACCTAAACGTAGATGTAATGTCGGGCAAATCCATCAATGTAATTTGTGCATTCACCGGTGTTGGTATACTGGTTTGGGGTGGCCGTACTTTAGACGGCAACAGCCAGGACTGGCGATATATAAACGTAAGGCGCACCTTAATCATGATTGAACAATCAATTAAGCTGGCAACACGCGCCTATGTTTTTGAACCTAATGATGCCAATACCTGGATAACGGTTAAAAGTATGATTGAAAATTTTTTAACCACCCTTTGGAAACAAGGCGCATTGGCGGGTACCGCGCCCGATCAGGCTTTTAGTGTACAGATTGGCCTGGGTTCAACCATGACGGCGAATGATATACTGGACGGCAAAATGTTAGTTACAGTAAAAGTGGCCGTCGTACGCCCCGCCGAATTTATTATAATTACTTTCCAGCAGCAAATGCAGCAGTCATAAGCTTAGCTATAGTCATTCTTATTCCTTCTATATTACGTTTGGCAATAGGTAAATAATTGTATTTTTGCCATTCACATTTTTATTGGATATGAGTAAGCGCATTAAAATTAAAGCACTGCTGGAAAGCACAGAAACAAACATCGAAGTTACAGTTAAGGGTTGGGTACGTACATTCCGTAACAACCAGTTTATCGCTTTAAATGATGGCTCTACCAATAATAATATCCAGATTGTAGTTGATTTTCAGAATACCGACGAAGCTCTGCTTAAACGTATTACCACCGGTGCTGCACTTAGCGTTACCGGTACACTGGTAGAATCGTTAGGTAAAGGACAGAAATTCGACATCAAAGCAACCGACATTGAAATACTGGGCGACAGCGATCCTGAAAAGTATCCGCTGCAGCCTAAAAAACATAGCCTCGAGTTTTTACGCGAAATTGCACACCTGCGTTTCCGTACCAATACTTTCGGCGCGATATTCCGCGTGCGTAACAGCCTGTCTTTCGCGGTTCACAAGTTCTTCCAGGAGCGTGGGTTTGTTTACCTGCACACCCCGGTAATTACCCAGTCGGACGCTGAAGGTGCTGGTGAAGCATTCCGCGTTACCAACCTGGACCTGAACAACCTGCCACGTACAGAAGAAGGTGAGATCGATTTTAAACAGGATTTCTTCGGAAAATCTACCAACCTAACCGTATCTGGTCAGCTGGAAGGTGAGCTTGGTGCCATGGCTTTGAGTGATATTTATACCTTCGGCCCAACTTTCCGTGCCGAAAATTCGAATACAACCCGTCACTTAGCCGAGTTTTGGATGATTGAGCCGGAAATGGCTTTCTACGACCTGACTGATAACATGGACATGGCAGAAGCTTTACTGAAATATGTAATTAGCTACGCCCTTGAAAATAACAAAGAAGACCTGGAGTTTTTAACCCAGCGACTGGAAGAAGAAGACAAGCAAAAACCACAGAACGAACGTGCTGAAATGAGCTTGCTGGATAAACTGCAGTTTTGCCTGGATAACGATTTCCAACGACTGACTTATACCGAGGCTATCGAGATCTTAAAAGAATCGACCCCGAATAAAAAGAAAAAGTTTGCCTACCCGGTAGAAGGTTGGGGAACAGACCTACAATCGGAACACGAGCGTTACCTGGTTGAGAAACACTTTAAAAAACCGGTTATTCTGACTGATTACCCGAAAGAGATCAAATCTTTCTATATGCGCCAGAACGACGACGGTAAAACCGTTGCCGCTATGGACATACTATTCCCGGGTATCGGCGAAATTATCGGCGGCTCACAACGTGAAGAACGTTTGGATAAGCTGGAGCAACGCATGGACGAGATCGGCATCCCTAAAGATGAGCTTTGGTGGTACCTGGATACCCGCCGTTTCGGCGCTTGCCCGCATGCAGGTTTTGGTTTAGGCTTCGAACGTTTAGTACTGTTTGTAACCGGCATGGGTAACATCCGCGATGTGATCCCTTTCCCAAGGTTTCCGAAAAACGCAGAGTTTTAATAGCCCTTTGGGCTAATCATATTGATTGAAAGGCTTTCCGAATGGGAAGCCTTTTTTGTTTCTCTCAAATTTGTCCTTGCGAGATTCTGTGTTGATATCCAAATAATGTGTATAATTTATTTTACATTTGAATCTTAGGCGACTTTATG
>CAHJXH010000301.1 GCA_903644075.1 Sphingobacteriaceae bacterium
CATGCCCGAGTTTAAAAATACCTTTATGGTATTCTTAACCGCCCGCAGCGAAGAGTACTCTGAAATTGCCGGCTTTAACGTTGGCGCCGATGATTACATAGCCAAGCCAATTAAGCCACGTGCACTGGTAAGCCGCATTAACGCTATATTACGCAGAAACTCTTCTCCGGAAGAAGTGAGCGACAATAAGCTTGAAGTGAGCGATCTTGTGATTGACCGTGAAGCTTACCTGGTTTTCCAGAACGGAAACAAAGTGGTACTGGCCAAAAAGGAATTTGAGCTGTTATACTTACTGGCCTCAAAACCAGGTAAAGTATACACCCGCGAAAATATACTGAAAAACATTTGGGAAGATTCGGTAGTGGTTACCAATCGTACCATTGATGTGCATATTCGCAAACTACGCGAAAAACTGGGCGAAAAATATGTTGCCACAGTAAAAGGAGTAGGTTACAAGTTTGAAGCAACAGAATAACAAAAATGGCCCCCGATAATTCGGGGGCCATTTTTGTTTATATAATCTTTGTAGAGAAACAATACTTTGTGTCTCTGTCGATCGCGTTTTATAAGAGACACAAAATATTGTGTCTCTACGGGGTTAGGCAGTTTTCTTTTTTGTAGTGCTTGCCGCTTTAGGCGCAGCCGCTTTAGTAGTTTTAGCTGCAGGCTTAGTATCCTTTTTTACAGTTGCTTTTGTTTTATCGGCCGCTTTGGTAACTGTTTTAGCTGCGCTTGCTTTAACCGCTGCTGCTTTATGCGCAGTAGTATCTGCTGCAGACTTAACAGCTATTTTTGCTTTGGTAGCAGTAGTTTTTGCTGCCGATGCTGCTTTAGCAGGGGCTGCTTTTACAGTAGCTGTAGCTGATTTTTTGGCAGCCGGCGCTTTGGCCTTAGTTGTAGAAACTTTGGCTTTGATTTCCTTTTTAGCTTCGGTTACTTTTTTGCCGATGGCTTCTTTGGCATCGGCGGCTTTGTCTTCCACTTTTTCTACAATGTCCTCAGTTTTATCTTTGGTGCCTTCCCAGATTTCTGAAACCTGGTCAATTATTTTTTCGAAGAAACCTTTTTCTTCGGGTGCGGTGGTTTTACTTTTAGTACTCATGTTATTATAGGGTTTGATGTAAGTAAACAGTTGGATAATAATTGCTTAACATGGTTAATAATATTTTGTTTTTGCAGCACTTAAATGCTTGTTATATGTTAAGGTGGAGTGTATCAGTAATTAACCGTATTTTTGTGGCCGTTAAATATGAAGATTCCAAAATTTGCAGACCTGATATTGTTTGAAGACGATAATATTATTGTAGTTAACAAACCCCCGTTTATAAGTACGCTCGATGAGCGCGAAGGTGCCGAGATTAATATGCTGCGCTTAGCCAAAGCTTATCATGACGATGCGCAGATATGCCACCGCCTTGATAAAGAGACCTCTGGCGCGCTTATTATAGCCAAAAACCCCGAAGCTTACCGCCTGGTATCCATGCAGTTTGAGCGCCGCAAGGTAAAAAAGGTATACCACGCTATTATAGAAGGTACCCACGTATTTGAAGAACTGTTTGTAGACCTGCCTATCCTTAACACGGGTAAAGGCAGTGTAAGCATCAGCAGGCAGGAGGGCAAGCGTGCCGAAACCTGGTTTCAGTCCTTAAAATACTACAAGCATTATACTTTAGTAGAGTGTCGCCCGGTTACAGGCCGTATGCACCAGATCCGTATTCACCTGGCCACGCAGCGTGCCTCTATTGCAGGTGATGAGATGTATAAAGGTAAGCCTGTATTCCTGTCGTCGCTTAAGCGCAAATACCATTTAGGGAAAGATCAAGAGGAGCAACCGATTATGAAACGCTTTGCCCTGCATGCCTTCGAGGTGACCTTTAAGATTAACGAAGAAACTGCAGTAACTATCCATGCGCCTTATCCGAAAGATTTTGATACATTGTTGAAATTGCTGGATAAATTCGACGCTTAGTTCTGTTGTCGGTTGTCTGTTATCAGTTGTCGGCCAAAATATAACAAAATAGAAAAGGCGCAAATAATGCGCCTTTTCTATTTTCTATATCGTGATGTGAACTACTCACTAAATCACCATTCACAACTCACAACTAATTAAGTTGTGTAGCCCAGTATCTTCAATACCTGTTTACTGTTTTGCTCTTCGCCAAATACCTCGAAGTTAAAGGTCTCATCGCGGTTTCTGCGGATAATTACGTGCTTAGGCGATGGCAGCAGGCAGTGGTGGATACCACCGTAACCGCTTAATACTTCCTGGTAAGCACCGGTGTTAAAGAAACCGAGGTATTGTACCTTGCGAGTCTTCGGCATAAACACACTGTTCATGTGGGCTTCCTGGTTGTAATAATCCTGACCGTCGCAGGTGATACCGCCTAAGTTTACACGCTCGTATTCAGAATCCCAGTTGTTAATTGGTAACAGGATATATTTTTGGTTCAGTGCCCAAACGTCTGGCAGGTTGGTAATGAATGAACCATCCAGCATTAACCAACGCTCACGATCGTTTTGTTGCTTGCGGCCCAATACTTTGTAAAGGATACCAGAAGCTTCAGCCACGGTATATTTACCAAACTCGGTAATGATATCCGGTTCAATCGTGTCGTTTTCGGCACAGATCTCTTTGATACGGCTCACAATCTCGTTCACCATGTATTCGTAATCGAAATCAAACACCAATGAATCTTTAAACGGCATACCGCCGCCAATATCCAAAGTATCCAGATCAGGATTGATCTTTTTCAGCTTACAATACAGGGTAACATATTTCTCCAGCTCGTTCCAGTAGTATGGTGTATCAGAAATACCAGAGTTTATAAAGAAGTGCAGTAACTTTAATTTAAAGTTAGGGTTCTTCTCAATTTTGTTGTAGTAAAAATCGATGATGTCTTCCTGACGGATACCCAAGCGCGAAGTATAGAACTGCGAATCTGGCTGCTCTTCAGCCGCAATACGGATACCCAGATTACAAGGGGTGTCCATCTCGATCTCGTCATCAAAAATGTTGAACTCTTCTTTGTTATCCAGTACCGGGATAATGTTTTTATAACCATCGTGCAGCATATCGATGATATACTGTTTGTACTGGAAGGTTTTAAAACCGTTACATATTACGGTAATGTCTTTGGTTACCACACCTTTTTTCTCCAGCGTATCAATCATTGGCATATCAAATGCAGATGACGTTTCTAAGTGGATATCGTTGCGCAACGCCTCTTCAACAATATGCTTAAAGTGTGAACTCTTGGTGCAATAGCAATATTTATAACTGCCGCGGTAGTTGTTTTTCACAATAGCCTGCTGAAACATCAGCTTGGCCTGCTGTATTTTTTTTGAGATAATGGGCAGATAGGTAAAACGCAGGGGAGTGCCATACGTTTCTATCATCTCCATCAGGTTCAGATCGTTAAAGAATAATTCGTCTTCTATGATCTCGAAACCGTCCTGCGGGAAACCCACGCTCAGGTCAAGGAACTCCTGGTAACTTTGCATCTATTTATATTACTATATTTTGCGCAAAAATGTGATTTTTTTAATTAACAAAGAGCTTTATTTTTTAATATGTTGAAATGATTACTTTTAGTTAACCTTTATGTTAAATATTGGAGAAAAATAATCGACAGAAATAATTGATAATCAATTAAATATAAACACAAGTGCGCACTTGGTCCTACTTTGGTTCTTATGAAAAAAAACTGTAAAATTTCAGCTTTAAATTTTTGGCAAATGAACCTCGGCTAGCATACAACGCGCGCTACCACCGCCAAGGGTTTCAATGGTATCCAAATCAGCGTAAATTAAACGGGCATATTTGCTTAAGGTCGCAACCTGTTCAGTCGTTAAAGATTGATACGCTTTTTGCGACATTACCAGTAGTTTCTCACCACTTGTACTTTCAACCTCCAGCATATTGCCGGCAAATTGGTTCATTTGATCGAAAGTGATATCTATAACTTCCTTACCAGATTCTTTTAACGTATTAATTACCAGTTGTTTTTCCCGCACATCTTTAATACTATCAAGGCAAATAACTGCAAATCCGGTACCGATACACATCAACACATTAGTATGATAGATGGGTTGGTTATTCGCATCTACAGATTTGAATAGCAATATCTTATATTCTTCCTCTTTACCAAAAGCTTCAATAACTTCTGCATCTGTACGAGGTGAGAGGCAGGCATAGGCAAGCTTGTTAATTCTATCCAAGACCATGCTTCCAGTTCCTTCTAAAAATTTGTTTTGTACTTCGAAACGGCTTAAGTCTATCACATGCTTTACGCTAAAACTTTTTTCGATCTGGCGGATAATATCTTCCCGGCGCTCCAGTCTGCGGTTCTCTGCCTGCATGGGGTAGAGCAATATATCACCGTTATCATGAAATGAGATCCAGTTATTTGGGAATATCGAATCGGGCGTATGAGGTGATGGCGTATCGTCAATTACAATTACATTAATGCCGTTATTGCGCAGCATTGCTACAAAACCATCAAACTCCTTTATTGCATTAG
>CAHJXH010000302.1 GCA_903644075.1 Sphingobacteriaceae bacterium
GTGGTTACCGGTGCAGGTGGTATTTCAACCATGCTAATAGGCGTTCCGTTGGATATGATCAATTTAATTACCCAGCAATTTCGTGTCACTTTGGCAATAAACTATTATAACCGTGGCGATTACCGTATCCCGTTCGATGAATTTATCAAGATCATCGCTACCTCATTAAAGGTTGATACCGGTGTTACAGTAACGAAAACCATTATGGAAGAAGTTGCCGAAAAACTACTCATTAACATAGGCTCAAAAACTGCGGAGCGATTAGTGCCGGTTGTGGGTGCTATTATCGGCGGTTCGGCTAATTATTTGTTTATTAAACGTATGGCGGCATCGGTTAAAGAGATGCATGCGGTGGTGATAGAGATAAAGTGAGAAGAGAGTCAAGAATCGAGACAAGCTCCATCATGCCCGTCATCGAGGTACGAAGCAATCCTCGATATACAGAGCCGCTCTGTAAAGTTCGCGATTGCTTCGTGCCTCTCAATGACGTGAGTAGCGGCAATCTCGACATTTTACAAAGTCTTCCTCATCAGCAAATCCGTCTGTTTATCATTGCCCAGCATAAATTCATGGCTGCTGAATATTTGGAAACCATGTCGCTCGTAGAAACGAATCGCTTTATCATTGGCATCCCAAACGCCAAGCCATATGTAATCTAAATTATTTTCGATGGCTTTATCTATGGCAAACTGCAATAGTTGTTTGCCAATTTGCCGGTTCTGAAACTTGGCATCTACATAAATGCGCTCTATTTCTAAAGCTCGCGGATCTTGAAATTCTGTTTGAGCTTTGTTGGTGTTGAGCTTTAGGTATCCCGCTATTTGATCGCCTGATAAAGCAAAATAAAAATGGGAGCCAGGGTTGCTTAATTCTTCAGTTAGCTTTTCAACGGTAAATGCTTTGGCTGCATAAAGAGCCATATCATCTGCCGTATTTAAATGCGCAAAAGCCGTGAAAAACATTTCGCGGCTTATATTTAATACGGCTTGAATTTCGGTAGGTTCAACTTTTTTGAGGGTGATAGGATTGTTCATAGGTTTTAAAACGGGGTGTCATGCAGGTACTCGAAGCATAGTGGGCGGGCCTCTGCGCGCAACACTTCGAGTGCCTCAGTGTGACAGGCTTTCGCTTTTACTTATTCAAACTGCGTTTCCAACCGTTCCAACCTTTCAATCAATAGATCTAACTTTTCTTCTTCGCTTCTAAAAATGCGTCGTTTTAAATAGAAGGTTAGAAATAGTATCCAAACAATAGTAAGGCTATATACCATCGTTCTTTTCATAAACGATGAATGTTCTAAAATCTCAAACAGATAAAAAGCCAAACCAGCGCTTATCAGTATCACATAAATATAGTAGAACCAGCCTGCAAGGACACCTCGTTGTTTTTGGTACTCTTTTAAAGTGTTTAAATACTCAGAAGGGCTAACGGTTAAGTCGCGTTTGTGGAGTATACGGTAGTGCCTTAAAATTAATGATAGGTATAAGAGCATGGTAGCAAACATTACGGTTATACCCGCATATGTTTCCCAATGTTTAAATGTGAAGAAGAACAATACCACAAACGTATAAACAGTAAGCGCTATCATGGCTACGATGCCCCAGTAAAGCTTAGCTGTTATACCGCTAATACCTTTCTTTACTTGCTTCAGCACCTCATCCACCGAAAGCTGATCGTTGGCTGGCTGTCCCTGCCAAACCGACATCAAATGATCAAAGTCTTTCATACTGGTTATATAAGTCTGTTAATTTTTGTTTAATACGATAAATCTTCACGCGCAGATTCCCCTCTGATATACCCGAAATTTCAGCAATTTCGGGGTATGGTAACTCATCTAATACCATCGTTATTATAATCCTCTCCGTCTCTTCTAATTTCGAGATACATTTATACAGCAAAGCCACCTGCTCATTTTTCTCCGAAAATTCTTCCCGGCGCGTTTCCGCGAGCAATGGTGTCAGTTCGTCTTTTGCCTGTCGTTTCTCCGACCGCAAATAAGTAAGGCAGGTATTAACTGCAATACGATAAATCCATGTTGATATTTGTGCCTGGTTGCGAAATTTATCCAGGTTTTGCCACACTTTTAAAAAGGTGTCTTGTAACAGGTCATTTGCTGCATCATCATCGCCGGTGTAACCATAGCACAAATGGTATATCTTTTTGGAGTTAGCTTCAAATATTTGCTTGAAGGCAGCATCTTTATCAGCCACGAGTAATTTATTGTTTAGTTTGAAGTTTAGACACCGGTATAATCTATATGTTACATCAAAAATTCAGACTTGTTGATCCAGCTTAACTTTTTATCGGCATCTATTACTAAATCGTTGTATTCCTGCTGGTAATCAAATTGCAAATCCTCCTGCAATTTACCAATTGCTGCCTTTATTTTGGTAAGCTGCCGGATTAAAATCTGACGCAAAGGTTTATAGTTCGACCGTCGATCGGCATAATCCAGGTAATCTTTACAAAACTGGAGCAACAATTCCACCTCGGCCTGTTTAGATCCCATAAATTTAATATGCTTGGTTATCACCCGCAGTATTTTGCGGATACCCTTAGCCATCTGATAACTTGGGCTAGTCAGCTGACTATACATCATGCCGGTTTCGGCTTTTACGCTGGCAATAAAAGCATCTTCATCATGTGCTTCAAAGAGGAGGTAGGCTAATAGTTCCTTGTTCTCTTTTTTATATTTAGCCATGCGCAGGCACAAATCATTCAGCTGCACAGCGCTTAAATGCTTTAATTCTGTCTTAATTTCCCTTATTCCGTAAGTGGGTATACTCATCCAACCTAAAATTTCATCAAAATATTTATAAATTGTAGCTTCGTCCCTTTAATCATATTGCATGACCAAAAATAAACTTACCTTATTTATCTTTATTGCCCTTGTTGCCGGCGTTATTACCGGATACATTTACAACGTAAAGGTAATAGATAAAATAAACTCTAACATAAGCACGGCCGATGCGCAAATTAAAGCCATTGACACCCGGCTGGTAGAAATGAAAGATACTACCATCGCCGAATTCAAAACTTTAAAAACGCAAAGAGCTGCCCAGGCAAGTATTCGTAAAACAAACGACACCTTACGGGAAGACAAACTAACCGGCTTTAGTGTTTTAAGCGATATATTTTTACGCCTCATTAAAATGGTTGTAGCCCCATTGGTGTTTACCACGCTGGTAGTGGGTGTAGCCAAAGTGGGCGATGTAGCATCCGTAGGCCGTATTGGTGGTAAAACCATGCTATGGTTTTTGAGCGCTACTTTAGTTTCGTTATTGTTGGGGATGATACTGGTTAATGTGTTTAAACCAGGCGAAGCCATGCACTTGCCATTACCAGATAGCCATTTAGGTACCGATATTAAGCAGGTAGGTTTATCATTGCGTGATTTCATCGGGCATGTTTTCCCGAAAAGCTTTATAGAGGCAATGGCCAATAATGAGATATTGCAGATTGTAGTATTCGCCTTATTCTTCGGCGTAGCTACAGGAGCCATTGGAGAAAAAGGAGAGGTGGTTATTAAAGCCATGGATGCCTTTGCCCATGTGATATTAAAGATAACAGGTTATGTAATGAAGCTGGCACCTATCGCTGTGTTTGGCGCTATTACCGTGGTTATAGCCAAACAAGGGTTAGGTGTATTATCAACCTACGCTATATTTATCAGTGAGTTTTATTTCTCGCTGCTGATCCTATGGTTATTCATTATTACAGCAGGTTTCATTGTATTGCGTAACAGGGCTTTCACTTTAGTAAACAATATTAAGGATGCTATACTCGTAGCATTCAGTACTTCAACCAGCGAGGCTGCTTATCCACGTGTATTGGTTGAACTGGAAAAATTTGGCTGTAATAATAAGATTGTAAGTTTTGTACTGCCATTAGGATATTCTTTTAACCTCGATGGCTCTATGATGTACATGACCTTTGCTTCATTGTTCCTGGCGCAATCGTATGGTATCCACCTGGCTTTTTCTCAGCAGTTATCGATGTTGCTTATCCTCATGCTTACCAGTAAAGGCGTAGCCGGTGTGCCCCGTGCTTCCTTAGTGGTTATTGCAGGTACAATTGCCTCGTTCGGTATTCCTGAAGCTGGGCTTGCTTTGCTAATAGGTATTGATCCGTTATTGGATATGGGGCGCTCTGCTACCAATGTGCTGGGTAATGCAATGGCAACTGCTGTGGTGAGCAAATGGGAGGGGGAACTGGGCGAGGGCCAGTCTGACATTATCGAATAATTACCATTTAATTTTAATGTCATCATTACAGCAATAAACCTATCTCTGAACTATCTTATTAACTTTGTACCTGCTTTTACTTGCGGTGATGCTTCGATTGCCTCAGCATGACGGGCTTGCAATAACACAATAACTGAATAACAAATAACTGATGTCTAATCGTTTCAAAAAAATTTTCCTTGCTGCAACTGTAGTGGTGCCTTTTCTGGTGTATTGCCTGTACTATTATGGTATGATGGTTAAAAATGCGCCTTATAAATTTGCCGATTTT
>CAHJXH010000303.1 GCA_903644075.1 Sphingobacteriaceae bacterium
CTGTCCATTAATGTATAGTGAGCACATTCCGCAAATACCTTCGCGGCAATCGTGATCAAAATGAATAGGCTCAACTCCCTGATGGGTCAGGGCTTCGTTCACTACATCAAGCATTTCTAGGAATGACATATCAGGCGAGATATGCTCTGCCTTGTAGGTCTCCATTTTACCTTCGCTATGTGCATCTTTTTGACGCCATACTTTAAGCGTCAGATTCATTGTTCCATTATTCATGTTAATGAGATTATAGTCGAGAGTAAAGCGTCAAAATAGTACCCTAACTATGTTTTTATTCTTTATTTATAAAGTATTATTAAATCCAACCTTGATTCTTGGCTCTTAAATCTTAATTCTGTTCCTATGTATAATTCCGTTGCGACAAATGCACAGCTTCAAAAACCAATTCTTCTTTGTTTAACTTTTCGGGTTGGTTTTCGCCCATAAATTCCCAGGCTGCAACAAAGGCAAAATTTTCGTCGTCACGCAAAGCCTCTCCTTCTGGTGTTTGCGATTCTATCCTGAAGTGACCGCCGCATGATTCATTACGCATTAATGCATCATCTATCATCAATTCGCCTAATTCAATAAAATCGGCCACCCGTCCGCCACGCTCTAACGAAGCATTTACTTCTTCATTTTTACCTGCTATCAGGGCATTTTTCCAAAAATCTGCTTTCAAAGCCTGTATCATTGCTTTCGCTTTTTTCAAGCCTTCTGCAGACCGGGCCATGCCACAGTATTCCCAAATAATGTGGCCAAGTTCGCGGTGATATTCGTTAGTGGTTTTAGTGCCTTTAAGCGCTATTAGTTTATTAACATATGCCAATACTTCGTTTTTAGTTTGTTCAAACGCAGGATGGTTGGTATTAACCTTAGCCGGGCCAATTTTAGCCAGGTAATCGCCCAGGGTGTATGGAATAACAAAATACCCGTCGGATAAACCCTGCATCAGTGCCGATGCACCCAAACGGTTAGCACCATGATCGCTAAAATTACATTCGCCCAAAGCATATAAACCCGGGATGGTTGTCATCAGGTTATAATCAACCCAAAGCCCCCCCATGGTATAGTGTACTGCTGGGTAAATGCGCATAGGTTCTTTATACGGGTTTTCATCAGTGATTTGCAGATACATGTCAAACAGGTTGCCATACTTGGCTTTTACCGTATCCTCTCCTAAACGTTTAATCGAGTCAGCGAAATCCAGATATACAGCAAAGCCCGACGCACCAACTCCTTTACCTTCGTCGGCTATTTCCTTAGCATTACGTGAAGCCACATCACGCGGAACAAGGTTACCAAAGGCCGGGTATTTACGCTCCAGAAAATAATCCC
Organism: Sphingobacteriaceae bacterium; assembly: GCA_903644075.1. Classification (GTDB taxonomy): domain Bacteria; phylum Bacteroidota; class Bacteroidia; order Sphingobacteriales; family Sphingobacteriaceae; genus Mucilaginibacter. Next base: position 1,336 of record CAHJXH010000303.1, read on the forward strand.
TGTCCTCTTCTTTTACCTGTGCGGCAGTTATATTTTTGTTGCGCAGTTGCTCAGCTATTTCTGTTGTTTTTGGTGCCCAAACCCGCCCGTCGTTACGTAAGGATTCCGACATCAGCGTCAGCTTGCTTTGATGATCTCCGGTTACCGGGATACAGGTTGGATGTATTTGCGTATAACAAGGATTGGAAAAGTAAGCGCCGCGTTTATGCGCGCGCCAGGCGGCCGTAACGTTAGAGCCTATTGCATTTGTAGATAGATAAAAAACATTACTGTAACCACCGGTGCAAAGCAATACAGCATGGCCGGCATGGGTATCAATAGTTCCGTTAATCATATTGCGGGTGATAATACCTTTGGCCTGCCCGTCTGCCACCACCAAATCCAGCATTTCATGGCGCGTGTACATTTTTACCTTACCGGCATGTATCTGGCGGTTTAAGGCCGAATATGCACCTAAAAGCAATTGTTGCCCGGTTTGTCCGCGGGCGTAAAAAGTACGTGATACCTGCGAACCTCCAAACGAACGATTATCTAACAAGCCACCATATTCGCGTGCAAAGGGAACACCTTGTGCTACACACTGGTCAATAATATTTACTGAAACCTCGGCCAGGCGGTAAACGTTTCCCTCGCGGGCACGGTAATCACCTCCTTTAATGGTGTCATAAAATAAACGAAAAACGCTATCACCGTCATTCTGATAGTTTTTGGCGGCATTAATACCCCCCTGTGCGGCAATAGAATGCGCGCGGCGCGGGCTATCCTGAAAACAAAATGCCTTAACATTATAACCCAACTCGGCCAGCGATGCAGCCGCCGAAGCACCGGCCAAACCTGTACCTACAACAATAATATCGTACTTACGCTTATTAGCAGGATTAACCAGTTTAAGGTTAAACTTATACTTACTCCATTTTTCTGCTAACGGGCCCTGGGGCACTTTACCATCTAAACTCATTTTTTTGTTGTTTATATTTTGGTTATTGAATTATGTTATTAGTTGTTGCGTTATTATAAAAATATCCATTACAACTTAATAACCCATTAACCATTAACTTATAACCTATCTATTTATAAAAAAATAAAAAACAGGCATAGCCGCAAATCCTAAAGGCATAATCACCGCAAAAAACCAAGTACCTATAAATTCCACCACCGGCGTGTATTTACGGTGTGTCCAGCCCATGGTGCGAAAAGCACTTTGGAAGCCGTGCAGCAAGTGGAACGATAATGCTCCCATTGCAATAACATAAATAATCACGTACCACCATTGTTTAAAACTTTTGGATACTTTGGTATGTAAATCCTTTACCCGCACTATCTCCACATCATTCTCTGTTGTAAATGAATGCTCAAAAGCAGGGTCCTGCGGTTTAAAGTCGTTCACCGTACGTTTATTGGTAAGTACATTAGTTTTGTATTCCTTAAAGCCAACGCTGTCGGTAAACTTATATTTATACCAAAAATCGCCCATATGTATCACAATGAACAGTAACAACACAGACCCTAACAATCCCATATTTTTTGATCCCCATGAAGCCGGCGATTTGTTAACCGAAGCATACTTTACCGGTCGCGATTTGCGATTTTTAACGGTCAGCATCAGCGCATAAAAGGTATGGACAACAATAGTTACATATAGCAAATAAGCCACAATTTCTATAGGTGGAAAGTGCGTTAAGAAATTGGCATACACATTAAAAGCATATCCTTCATCATTTTGAAAAAGCTGCAGATTACCGCCCAAATGCACAATTAAAAAAGTACATAGAAACAAGCCTGTTAAAGCCATTATCAGCTTTTTGCCCAGTGATGAGTTAAAGGTTTGTTTAAATTCGCTCATGAATATTCAAATTTATTGGCACAAAATTATTTAATATATGCCAAAAGATAGAAATGGTTTATATTTATTATGCTGTTATTGATTATTTAGAAACATTCTATTGAAGTTTAAGATATAGGCATAAATCAAAGGATGCTCCCTGAACTTAAATTAGTTGTATGTATTTATAGGTAACGCCCCGATGCCCCTGGTAAACCAGGGGTTCCACAGGTCCTAATAATAACAGCAAAATTAATTTTTTAATATTCGGCAATTTTTGGCTGCGCTATAAATGAATAGTTTAACAAACTAACATGAATTTTTAATGTGCTTTAGATTTTCGAAATAACAAGCTACGAGCCCGCTTGGGAAAAATGGCTTGTAAAGTATTACCTTACGGGAAGAGTTAGCCGAGCTACTATATCACGATCACCTTATCCTTCAACACCCCAAAAATCCGGTCATTTTCAGCATGCCGCATAGCCACTTTACCTGTGAATTTACCAAATGAAGGCATAATTAATTGTTTATCGCCAAAAGCAAAACAGGGCAGGGTAATGTGTTGACGGGCACGCCCTGACAAACTTACCCCCGGGTGTATATGCCCGCAAAAAACATAGCCTTGAGCTTTTTCCAATTTTTCTTCATTAAGCGGGTGGTGCAGCATCAGGAACGGGCCGATTAACAATTGCTTGTGAAGCGCTACATTCAAAGCCGTGTAATGCTTGTCGTGAATAATATCGTGATTGCCCTTAATAAGCAGCATTTGTAATTTCGGGAAATTGCGCCGCCATAGTACAAACCATTCCCAGTCGGCATTAAGGTCGCTGTGAAAAAGGTCGCCTAAAAAAATGATCTTTTGGGGGCGGTGCTCCTGTATCAGGTCAGATAATACGGCCAGATCATCCTGCTCCATATCCCGCGGCACAGCGATACCTGCTTTGCGAAAATGCCCCACCTTGCCTAAATGTACATCGGCGGCTATTAAGGTTTTTTCCTGTTTCCAATAAATAGCTTTTTGCGGTAAAAGTAAAAGTTGCTGGTTAAGCAGGTTAAATGCTATCCCCCCGTTGTTCGTTGTCATAATAAAAGGTAAAAATACGGAATAAGCCTCACCCTGCTCTCTCCAAAGGAGAGGGTTCTAAAATATTCTTAGTAAAGACAGGTAATTATCTGTCTCTAAGCTAAAATATCCCGGACATCCTCCGCCGTCAAGGTTTTAATAAAGCTTTCTTCGGTAGTAATCAACGCGCGGGCTACGCTAAGTTTACGTTGCTGCAGGGCCAGTATTTTTTCTTCTACTGAATCTTTGGTAATAAATTTATAAATGAATAC
>CAHJXH010000304.1 GCA_903644075.1 Sphingobacteriaceae bacterium
CCAAGCAAGAAAATGTAGATTTTTTACGGTTAAACCAGGTATCATTTGTGGCCGTTGATGAGGCGCATTGTATCTCGGAGTGGGGCCACGACTTCAGGCCCGAGTACCGTAAAATACGCCAGGTGATCAGTAACATCGGCGAGAATATCCCGATCATCGCTTTAACCGCAACTGCTACGCCAAAGGTACAGCACGATATACAGAAAAACCTGCAGATGAATAATGCTACGGTTTATAAATCGTCATTTAACCGCAGCAATTTATTTTATGAAGTACGCGCCAAGCGCAATGTGCTGAAAGAGATTGTAAAGTTTGTTAAGCATCATACCGGTAAATCGGGCATTATTTATTGCCTGAGCCGTAAAAAGGTTGAAGAGGTTGCCGAAGCACTGGCATTAAACGGTGTTAAGGCATTACCTTACCACGCCGGTTTAGATGCCAAGGTACGCGCCGATACACAGGATAAATTCCTGATGGAAGATGTAGATGTTATTGTAGCTACTATCGCCTTTGGCATGGGTATCGACAAACCCGATGTTAGATACGTTATACACCACGATATGCCTAAAAGCATGGAGGGTTACTACCAGGAAACCGGCCGTGCCGGCCGCGATGGTGGTGAGGGTGTTTGTGTGTCTTTCTATTCAGAAAAAGATATTGATAAACTGCAGAAGTTTATGAAAGATAAGCCGGTTTCTGAACGCGAAATCGGTACGCAGATCCTGAAGGAAGTAATTGACTATGCAGAGTCGTCAGTTTGCCGTCGTAAACAGATCCTGCATTATTTTGGCGAGAACTTTAACGAGGCCGGTTGTGCCTGCATGTGTGATAACTGTAGCGCCAACAAAGAACATTTTGATGGCGAAGAGCATTTACATCGCGCATTAAGCCTGATTAAGCAACTGGGAGAGAAGTTTGATGACCACCATGTATTGGGCGTGTTATTGGGCGAGGATAACCCTCAAGTACATCATTACGAACATCATTTAATCCCCGAGTTTGGCGCAGGCAAGGCACAGGGCGAAAACCTTTGGAAATCGTTACTACGCCAGGCATTGCTGGATAATTATCTGTCGAAAGATATTGACCAGTACGGTTTATTACACCTGACTGCAAAAGGACAAAATTTTATAGATAACCCGCACAGTATCCGTTTCATCTTAAACCGCCCGATTGAAAATGCGGATGATGATGATAGCGAAGAAGGTGGCAAGGGTGGCGGCAGTGCACTGGATACCCAGTTGTTGCAAATGCTGAAAGATCAGCGTAAAAAGCTGGCTAAGCAAAAAGGTTTGCCTCCATTCGTGATATTCCAGGACCCATCATTAGAAGAGATGTGTACGCACTATCCAATCACCATGGATGAGCTTAAACAAATTTCGGGCGTGGGTGCCGGTAAAGCCGCCAAATTTGGTGCAAGCTTTATTGAACTGATTAAGAAATACGTTGAGGAGAATGATATTGATCGCCCGATTGATCTGGTGATTAAGAGTGCTGCTAATAAATCGGCGCTGAAAGTTTATATCATCCAGAATATCGACCGTCATTTAGATCTGGAAGATATTGCCAGCTCGAAAGGCTTAAGCTATGAGGATATTTTGCGCGAGATTGAGACCATTGTTAACTCTGGTACCAAATTGAACCTGAACTACTACATCAACGAAGTAATTGATGAAGACAGACAGGACGAGGTATTTGATTACTTCCGCTCGGCCGAAGACGACTCAATCGATCACGCCATGGCCGAACTGGGAAATGAGGATTACACTCAGGAAGAAGTTCAGCTGATGCGCATTAAGTTTATGAGCGAATTAGGTAATTAATACTTACTGCTTCAAATATATTAAAGGCTTTCTGAGATAATCAGGAAGCCTTTTACTTGGCGATAATCTTGAACTCGGTGCGGCGATTCTTAGCCTTATTTTCTTCAGATGTGTTGGGTGCTAAAGGTTGGGTTTTACCATAACCCTTAAATACTAGTTTAGCCGGGTTGGTGCCATTGGTTACCAGGTATTGATAAACTGATTTAGCCCGGTTTTCTGATAATGTTTGGTTCAGCTGATCATTCCCGGTATCGTCGGTATGGCCTGAGATTTCGATCTTAACCGTTGGGTTAGCAGTCAGGAATTCAGCAATTTTCTGTAGCTCGGCTTTAGATTCTGTTTTGAGTTCGTATTTATTACTGTCGAAGAAAATGTTCTTCAAGATTACCTTTTTTCCAATTTCAATAGGAGACAAAGCCACATTTACAATAAAAGGCCGAGTAGGTTCGTGGCCTTCTAATGAGAAGTTTTCCGAATAAAATAAATAGCCTGGTTTCGAGATATTTAGGCCGTAGTTTTTACCGCTGGTAAGGGTAGTCAGGAAATCGCCATCGGGCGATGAGCTTACATCGTGGTAAACGATCTCATTTTTTTCGAGATCAATAATTTCTACAATACTTTCAAGCGGCTTTTTATTTATGGCATCGGTAATCTTGCCTTTTACATAAGTAACCAATTTAGGTTTTAAGGCAACAGGCAGCTCAAACATATAAATATCATAGCCGCCAATACCATTGTTAAGATTGTTAGAGGCAAAATAAGCGTAATTGCCATTGGCTGCAATGGTAAGCCCATTCTCGTCACCGCTCGAATTGATAGGGTAGCCCAGGTTTTGCGGTTTCTGCCATTTACCATCCTTGCCTAAGCGGCTAATGTAAAGGTCTTTGTTACCCATACCCGGCCACCCGTTTGAGCAAAAGTACAGGGTGCTATCATCCGGGTGAATAAATGGCGATTGCTCGTCAAAAACGGTATTGATATTGGGGCCTAAATTCTCCGGTTCGCCCCAGCCTTTGGGGGTAAGAGTAGATTTCCAGATGTCGTATCCACCATAGCCACCTTTACGGTTGCTCACAAAATAAAGCGTACGGCCATCGGCACTGATAGAGGGCTGCGATTCCCATCCAGAGGAGTTAAGCGGCTGACTCAGATCAAACGGAGTCGACCAATCATCCCCCTTTTTTTGAGAAACATAAATATCGCACTTGCCCAATCCATCGGGTCGGTTACAGCCTGTGAAGAACAAATATTTGCCATCCTGCGACAGCGATTGTGCGCCTTCATTGTAATTTGGCGTATTAATATTCTTACTTAAATAAGTAGCATTTTGCCACTTGTTATTAAGCTTATTACTCTTATAAAAGTCTTCGTTATTGTTAATTTTGCGGGTAAATATCAAGGTGCTTTCATCGGCAGTTGCGGTAGGTAAGTATTCATCATCTGCAGTATTAATTTCGGGCCCAAGGTTAACCGGTGTAAACGGTACCGGGTGTTGCAGCGCCAGGATGGCAAAGTCGCAATCGCCCATTAATTTTTTTGCCCTGAAACGATCTTTATCAGTGATGTAAGGATAGGTTAAATATTTAACCAGGTGAAACTGGGCATCTTTATAGTGGCCCGTGCTAATTTCGGCATCGCCAACTTTAAAATAAACGGCCTGGCTAAATTCGGGGTTAAGCGTTATTGCTTTTTGGTATTGTTCAGTAGCCTCTTTGTATTGTTTTTTGAGGTTGTACATATCACCCAAAAAAATGTGGGCTTCAATGAAATTATCGTCGGCCTGTATGGATTGTTGAAGATTAGTTATTGCTTCATCAATTTTGCGGTAATCATAACTCGAGCCTGCAAGGGCATAATATTTTATAGCCGTCTCATTTTTAGTAGTATATGCACGTTGCTGCGCAAATATCACCAACGGACAAGCGATAAAAAGTAGTACTGTAAAGATGGCCCGGGTCATTAGGTTTGTATATCGGTTGAGCCTAATTTACAGTTTTTATGGGATATTTAAGTATTTATGGGTTTGCAAAGAGATTTCCCATTTAGGGTTCGCCATTACGTAGTCAATAATAAGCGGGGTAACTTCTTTAGATTTAGACCATTCGGGTTGTAAATATAGTTTACAGCCAGGAGATACAAGTTCGGCATACTGTTCGGCCCAGGCAAAATCAGATTTGTTGAATACGATAACTTTCAACTCATGCGCTTCTTTAGCAATAGCGGGTTGCGGGGCTTTGAATTTTTTGGGCGACAGGCAAATCCAGTCCCAATGGCCGGAAAGGGGATAGGCTCCCGATGTTTCTATAAAAGTTGTTACACCTTTTGCCTTCATCTGCGCAGTCAGATAATCGAGATTATAGATCAGCGGTTCGCCACCGGTAACAACCACAGTTTTGGCAGGGAATTGAAGGGCATTTTCAACGATCTGGTCGGCAGTGGTAAGCGGGTGAATACTCGCATCCCAGCTTTCTTTAACATCGCACCAATGGCAGCCTACATCGCAACCACCGAGGCGAATAAAGTATGCGGCCTTGCCGGTATTATATCCTTCGCCCTGTATTGTATAGAACTCCTCCATCAAGGGGAGTAACGTGCCATCTTCCGGAACCTGTGCTGTCATTTTCAATTTGCAAAGATAAAAATAACTCGACTGATGGTTTAACTTTT
>CAHJXH010000305.1 GCA_903644075.1 Sphingobacteriaceae bacterium
CAGTTAAATGGATATCAAAGCGCCTGGGAGTATGTCAATGAGTGAAAAATTGAGTTTTGAACGAGTGAATGCCACTTCAGGCTTTAGTACTTAAAAGTCATTTTACTGACAACATGATGTCACATAAAAAGACTTATAAGTTAGCAAAAGTGGCACAGGGATACACTGTAAAAAATAACAATATTTATCATTAATCGTATCACAATCAGACACTTAAAAATATACCAAATGGTATAATACTTACTTTTAAGTCTGTAAAGTGGCACAGGTGGCACACATGGCACGTGCCACTCTATTCCAGTGATTTATTGCAGTTCTGGTTGCAATACTTTCCAAACGTTGTCGGCTACAATTTTGGCTCCTGCTGCGGTAGGGTGTATACCATCTGCCTGGTTAAGTTTCGCAATACCGCCTACATTCTCTAACAGAAAAGGCACCAGCCCCACATGGTTTTTAGCCGCCAGGTCGGGGTACATTTTCTTGAAATCATTTACATATTGCTCGCCCATACTTGGCGGTACCTGCATGCCTAAAAGGATAATTTTGGTTGCTGGATACTTTGCTTTTACCTTATCAATTATTGCCTGTAAATTGCTGATGGTCTGCGCAACAGAATTACCGCGCAGGCCATCATTAGCGCCTAATTCCAATAAAAATATATCTGGCTTTTGCTTTAGTATCCAGTCAATGCGGCCCAAACCACCGGCAGAAGTTTCACCGCTTACTCCGGCATTCACCACGGTATACGGTAATTTCAGCGAATCGATCTTAGCTTTAATTACACCGGGGAAAGCCTCTGATGGATCGTCTAATCCATAACCCGCAGTCAGGCTGTCACCAAAAACTAAAATCGTTTTCTTACTTGTTGGCGTAGTTTGCCCCGCCAGGTCAGATTTATTGGCAAGTGTATCTGCAATGGTATTGTTATTCTGCTTTTTATCGCTGCAACTCACAATAGCAAGGGCAAGTAAAATAGCAGCGCTTTTTTTAAATAGATGCATAGTATCAAATTTACGAATCGCCCCTTAGTATTTCCAAAGGCGGCTTGTTGAGCACACCACGGCTATTTAACAGGCCAATGGTAATAGTTAGTATAGTGATAGCTAAAAATATGCCAGCAGCCGGCGTTACATCTGCCGAGAACGGGATATCAAAACTAAACTTAGCCAATAGCCAACTCCCTATAACGGCAATGAGCGTTCCGGTTAAAGCTGATAGTGTACCCAGGAACAGGTATTCTAACGCGGTAATGGTTAAGATCTGCCTGCGGCTTGCACCCATAGTTCGCAATAAAACACTTTCCTGTATCCGCTGATATTTACTGATCCGCACAGAGGCTATCAAAACTACAATCCCGGTTATGATGCTAAATGCGCTCATAAATTTAATAATGTCGCCCAGCTTGTCCAGTAATTCATCCAGCACGCTTAACACTTGCCCCAGGTCAATCATCGATACATTCGGGAACTGTTTTACCACCGCCTGCTGATATTTGGCTGAGACCTGCTTAGATGGCACATGCGTTAACATAGCATAAAACTGCGGCGCATCTTCCAATACCCCTTTCGGAAAAACAACGAGAAAGTTAGTCTGCATTTTATTCCAGTTCACCGTACGAATACTGGCTACAACCGTTTGCACAGGCGAACCCTGCACATTAAACTCGATATGGTCACCTACTTTTAAATGGTTGTGCTTGGCGAAGCGGTCTTCTACAGATATCGGCACATCTGCACCGTTTACGGCTTTGCCTTTCCACTCGCCGTCTACAACCTTTTCAGTCGGCGTTAAGGTGTCACGGTAAGTAGAGCGGTACTCGTTGCTGAAAACGTGCGATGATACTTGTATAGTAGTATCCTTTTTTACCTGCGCTGCGTTTTTGCCGTTCACCTTGTCAATACGCATGTTTACCACGGGTACTTGCTGTATCACCGGCAAATGGTATTGCGCAGTTAATCCTTCCAGCTGCTTTTTCTGGCTCGTTTGGATATCGAACAAAATCATATTGGCACTATTGGTAGTAGCCGAAATGCTTACCTGCTTTACCAGCATACTCTGAATAAAAAACAGCGTGCAGATAAATGTGGTGCTTAGTCCAATGGAAACGATTAAAATGATAGTCTGATTATTGGGCCGGTATAGATTGGCAAAACCTTGTCGCCATAAATAGCTCCATGAATTGCTGAGTACCAGTTTGGCGAGGCGCATCAGGAGTTGGGCAATAAGCGTCAATATCAAAAAAGCCACAAGGATACCAATGGTAAAGAAAATACTTGCAGGCCAGCTGCTCAATTGAAAATAACTGAACACCACGATAAAACCCACAATTAACGCGTACACCAACCAGCGCAAAGGATCGCGCAGCAGGTTAATATTCTCATACGACATACGCAATGTATTCAACGGCGATATATTACGGATAGCAATTAACGGCAGCAGTGCAAACAATACCGATATCACAACACCAAGCAATAAGCCCTGCCCTATGGCCATCCACGAAATAGCGGTGGAAACCGTGATCGGCAGAAAATCTTTAAACACCAGTGGCAGCACATGCTCTATGGCACTACCCAGTGCAGCCCCGATGATAGAACCGATTAAACCGATACCGATGATCTGAATGAGATAAATCAAAAACGCCTGCGTAGATCTTACACCCAAACAGCGCATAATAGCTATAGAAGCAATTTTTTCGCGAATGTAAATATGGATAGCGCTGGCTACGCCCACACAACCCAACAACAGGGCAATGAACCCTACGAGCGATAAAAACCGGGTTAAATCTTCAAAACTACGGCCGGTGTTTTCTTTGCGGGTATCAATGGTATCGTAGTTCAGGTTGTTCTTTTCCAGCTTCGTTTCCTGGCCTTTAATCAGCTTGGTAACGTTTACATCATGGTCGTATTTATAGTAGTAGTTGTAGTTAATGCGGCTACCCTTTTGCATCAGCCCGGTTTGATCGAGGTATTGCAGCGGGATATAAACAATAGGTGCTATACCTGCCGAAATACCGGTTTGCCCGGGAGCTTTGTTCAGGATACCATCAATCAAAAAAGTAACACTACCGACTTTGATTGAGTCGCCCACTTTGGCGTTAAACTGCAGCATCAGGGTTTGGTCAACCAATGCCTTTTTGCCGTTCTTAAAATCAGTTCCGGCAGCAGTAGGTGTAGTTTCTAAAGTTCCGTAATAGGGAAACTCACCTTGCAAAGCACGTACCTGCACCAAACGTGTTCCGTTTCCTTTGGGGAAGTAGATCATGGAGGCAAAGCTTCGTTCTTCCGATTTCCTATCGCCAAAGGAGTTAATGATGGGCTTGGTAAGTTCATCAGCAGGCTTGTTAGAGAAGATGGCCAAATCAGCTCCTATCAGCGAGGCAGCCTGACTATCTACATCCTTCTTCACATTATACCCGAAGGAATATATAGCCACGATGGCCGCAATACCAAATATAATAGACGAGATGAACAGAAACAAGCGCGACCGATTTTTACGGCTGTCGCGCCAGGCCATCTCGAAAAGCCAGGCTAATTTTAGCGGCGGTTTTTCTAATTGATTGGTCTCAGACATTGACATTCGTTTTTTCGTCCGACACCAGTTTACCTCCTTTAATCCGGATAATGCGCTGCGTTTTAGCCGCCAATTCCAGGTCATGCGTTACCACAACCAAAGTAGTCCCCGCTTCTTTATTGAGGTCGAAGATGAGTTTGATAACCTTCTCACTCGTCTCCGCATCCAGGTTACCGGTTGGTTCATCAGCAAATAAAATTTTAGGCTGGTTGCTAAAAGCCCTCGCCAGCGATACCCGCTGCTGCTCGCCGCCCGAAAGCTGGGTTGGGTAATGATGGCTACGTTCTGCCAATCCAACTTTATCTAACAGATCAAGCGCACGGGTTTTGATATTGCGTTCGCCGCGAAGCTCAAGGGGTACCATTACATTCTCTAAAGCAGTAAGCGTTGGCAATAGCTGAAAATTTTGAAAGATAAAGCCTACATTTTGGTTACGTACTTGTGCACGTTTGTCCTCGCTTAGATTCCCGAGGTTGATGCCATTTAATTCTACAATGCCTTCGCTCGAACGATCGAGTCCCGCACAAAGCCCTAGCAGCGTAGTTTTACCACTACCTGATGGCCCAACAATAGCGTTGGTAGAGCCTGCAGTAACCGAGAAATTAATATGATCAAGCACGGTTAGGGTACGGCCCGCGCTCTGGTAAGTTTTGCTGAGATCAGCAATATGAAGTATGTTTTCCACTCGTTATTCTGTGTTTTTGTTTTGGATGATAAGCTACGCGAATTGTTACGTAGTTAAGATACAGAAAAAGAGAATGGTTGGTTTGTTTGGGTATTATGATTTGCGGGTGACAGAATTTCTTTTGTCATGTTTCCTAACACTCGCGCGCGTCTTTGACGCGTGCGGACTTGCGGGGCATTTGTAATGCCACCAAATTAAAGAGGC
>CAHJXH010000306.1 GCA_903644075.1 Sphingobacteriaceae bacterium
AACAGCCCGATAGACCCGGTAACGGGCCAGCGAGTTCCTATCCCATGGATTTCGAGAGGAAAAGATAACGTATCAGACTTTTTTAGAACCGGCGTTATTTCATCCAACAACGTTAGTATCACAAAAAGTTCCGACAAAGGTTCTTTCCGTGCTTCGGCATCAAATATTTACCAGGTTGGTATTGTACCTAATACAGATTTGAATAATACCTCTTTTAACCTTTCGGGCAATTATAACCTGTCTGATCATTTAACTGCAGATGCGCGTTTAAATTATAACAAACAATACACTCATAATTTCCCTGATACAGGTTATGGCCCTACTAATTACCTGTATAACCTGGTTTTGTGGACAGGTGCAGACGTAAGTGTTAAAGACCTTAAAAATTATTGGGTTCCGGGGCAGGAAGGTATACAGCAGCGCAATTACAACAACTCGTACTACAACAACCCTTACTTCCAGGCCTATCAGTATTTACAGGGATACGATAAAAATAGCACATATGGGTCGCTAAACCTCAACTATAAGATAAGCCCTGCATTTAGTATCCAGTTCAGAAACGGGATTAACTCTTATGGGTTGAACAGAACCTATGACGAGCCCAAAAGCTATATTGGCTATGGCAGTAAATCAAGAGGTAATTTCACGGTATCTAACGACAATTACTTTGACATCACTTCAGATTTAATTGGCGATTATAACCACACTTTTTCAGACAAATTTAAATTGCATGCACAAGTGGGCGGCTCTAACTATTACCGCAATGATAAATACGACAGTGCTGTAACAGATGGTTTAACAATCCCTGGTTTTTATAATCTAAGTAATTCAACCAACCCGGTTACCGCAACAAATGCTTTAGAAGAACGACGCACGAGCAGCGTTTACGGTGTTTTGGATTTAGAGTATCTGAATGCTATTTACTTAACTGCTACAGGCAGAAACGACTTTATTTCAACCCTACCCGTTCAAAATAATAGTTTCTTCTACCCATCGTTCGGCTCATCGGTTGTTATATCCGAATTGACTAAACTTCCTGAGTGGTTTAGTTTTTTAAAAGCACGTGGGTCATGGTCGCAAGTGTCAAGCGCAACATTAAATGATAACACCTATACGTACAGTTATTTACCAACCTATTCAAAAGGGGCTTCATGGAACAACATTCCGTCTCTTTCATACGGCTCTTCAATTTTAAATCCAAACCTGCACCCGCAAACATCTAATAGCTGGGAGGTTGGTCTGGATACCAAATTCTTCAAGAACCGTATTGGACTGGAAGTAACCTATTATCAGACCAGCGATTTCAATAACATCTTTTCTATTCCTATTTCTAACACCAGTGGGTTCGACTCGCAATTGGTTAACGGTAATACTTACAAACGTAAAGGCTTAGAGGTGGTATTAACGGCAACTCCTGTAAAAATAAGCGGGTTCCGTTGGGATATTGCTGCCAACTTTAGTACCTATCGCCGCTATTTAACCAGCATATATAACAATGCGCCAACGTTGAATAATCTAAGCGCCGGAGACCGTGCTGATAAGATTTATACCACTGTTTATCAAAAAGACCCAAGTGGAAATATCATATATGGCAGCAACGGTTTTCCTTTGAATGATACTTTCCAAAGACCGGTTGGGAATAGTGATCCGGACTTTAACTATGGTTTAGAAAACACGTTTGCTTACAAGCAATTTACTTTAAAGGTACTGGTTGATGGGCGTGTTGGCGGTTTAATGTACTCTACCACCAATCAAAAAATGTGGTGGGGAGGTACCAACACAGGCACACTTAATCACTATCGTGATGAAGCAAACGCCGGGCAGGCTACCTATATCGGGCAGGGTGTAGTGGTAACTTCTGGCGCAGCCACTTACGATTCCAACGGAAACATTGTAAGCGATACCCGGAAATTTGCCCCTAATACCAAGGCGGTTAACTATATCGATTACATGACCAACACCAGTAATTCGGCCAATACCAATTACAACTATTATTCACAGACCTTCCTTAAAATCCGTGAGATTACCCTAACCTGGCAGGTGCCGGGTAAATGGCTGGGAAAATCATTTATTAAAGGGCTTAATGTATCTGCCGTAGGCCGCAATTTATTCCTGTTCGCCAAGATCCCGAATGTGGACCCGGATACAGGTGTCGATAACCTTCAAACACCGTCAACACGAACTATGGGTTTCAATGCTAACATTAAATTCTAACTCAAATTTTATGAAAAAGATATTTATCTCGCTGGTGGCCATCATCGCTTTAAGCACCGCAGGATGTAAGAAATTCAGTGAGTTCCAAACAGATCCTAATAAGTCGACCACCGCTACGCCCGATTTGCTGTTAAACACAGTTGAGCAAACTGCATTTCAGTCAACCAGCCTCAGTGTTGCTTTGGCGGTAAGGCAAATGGCTGTTACCGAATCAGCCTCAAATTACCAGTATTATGGATGGACCCGCGGAGATTTTTCTGACTATGATAATCTTCGCCAGGTAATAAAAATGGAGCAATCGGCAACATCTTTAAATAAGGCTGAGTATTTACCTATCAGCAAGTTTTTCAGGGCGTGGTATTTTCTCCGCCTTACGCAGAACTTTGGCGACATTCCTTATAGCCAGGCCCTACAAGGCGAGCAAAGCCAGGCTACGCCAGCCTATGATAAACAGGAAGATATTTATTTGGCTATCCTTGATGATCTGAAAACAGCTAATAGCATGATCAATGCAGCAACAGTATCTGTTCAGGGCGACATTATTTATGGGGGCAATATGCAGCAATGGAAAAAAGCGATCAACACCTTGTCGCTAAGGGTACTGATGAGCCTTTCTATTAAAACCAATACGGCGACCGATAACTTTAAACAGCGTTTTGCCGATATTGTAAACAACCCGTCGCAATACCCTGTTTTTGCCAGTAATGCCGATAATGCCCAATTGAAGTTTTACGATCTGGACAATGACAGGTATCCATATTACAACGATAACGGCATCCAGACTGCTGATTATATGGAAGAAACCTTTGTTAACCTACTGAAAGGTTTGCAAGATCCGCGGTTGTTCAGCTTCGCTCAAAA
This sequence comes from Sphingobacteriaceae bacterium, assembly GCA_903644075.1. Classification (GTDB taxonomy): domain Bacteria; phylum Bacteroidota; class Bacteroidia; order Sphingobacteriales; family Sphingobacteriaceae; genus Mucilaginibacter. The sequence continues at coordinate 3,076 of CAHJXH010000306.1, forward strand.
GGCACCTAATCATTCATCAGCCGCCGACAATGATTTTACCGCCTATGGTGGTATTAAAGGCAGCGACCCTGTTGATGTAAATGCTAAAAGGCAGGTAAGCGGTGAGATATCAAGAATTAACCCTCGTTTTTATAATAACCCTACAAATGAGCCAAGCATAGCAATGGGTTATGCCGAGTTACAATTTATACTGGCCGAGGCTGTTACCAGGGGTTGGATAAGCGGAGATGCTAATGGTTATTATCAAAAAGGCGTACAGGCATCTATGACCTTTTACGGATTAGACCAGGCAACTATAAACACTTACCTGGCGCAATCTGCCGTTCAGCTAAGCGGTGCAGATAATATCCAGAAGATCATTACGCAAAAATACATTGCCTCGTTTATGAATAGCGGGTGGCAGCCATTTTTTGAGAACCGCCGTACAGGTTTCCCTGTATTTGATGTTTCGGGCGATGGGGTATTAAACAATAAAATGATACCCAAGCGCTTTATGTATCCTCAAACAGAGTTGCAACTTAATCAGCAGCACGTTACCGAAGCCATTTCCCGTCAGTTTACCACTGGAGATGACATTAACGGCATCATGTGGTCAATTAAACCCTGATAAGTAGCATACCCGGCGGCCTTGCATGCCGGGTATGCTATTTTAACAACCTATTAATATGAATAACAGACGGACCTTTATAAAAAATGCTTCTCTTTTAACGCTTTCCGGTGCTTTGGTTACTACCCAACTGGATGCCTTTGCAAAAGAAAAAGCAGAGAAAAAAATTAAGCGCGCAATCAGGGTGGCCCACCTTACCGATATACACTTACTGGATACCGCTGTCCCTAAAGAAGCATTTAGGCGGGTGTTGAACACTATTAACACGATGGCCGATAAACCGCAGCTGATCATTAATTCAGGAGATTCTGTAATGGATATGAATAGCCAGTCAAAAACGCATATTCAATCCTTATGGAATGCATGGAACGAGGTAATTACCATTAACCGTATTCCGATGAAAAGCTGCATTGGTAACCATGATGTATGGTACACGCCAGACCCGGTTTCTGAAACAGATAAAAGCGACCCGATGTACGCTAAGGGGATGATTTTGAATCAGCTTAGCATGCCTGCTCCTTATTATGCCTTCAGCCAGAATGGCTGGAAGTTTATAGCGCTCGATAGCATCAATTCTAACCAGGATAATATGGGTTACGTATTGGATGATCAACAATTTACCTGGCTGGAAAACGAACTAAAAACCAGCGACCCGAATGTGCCGATACTGGTTTTATCTCACATACCCATCCTTACCGCTGTTTTAATGATTG
>CAHJXH010000307.1 GCA_903644075.1 Sphingobacteriaceae bacterium
GATAAAGCCTTAGCCAGCCGAATTTTCAAAGCTGATTTCGCCGCCAAACTTTCTGCTCAACAGTTGGATAAATTTACCGGCGATGTGTTTGGTTTTACCACCATTGTGTATTCATTAAAAAGTGAAATTACACGCGCCGGTTTTAATGTTGAAGAACTGAACTTTAAATCACTCTTCACTTGCGAAGAATTACAACACCTGGGCCAGGTTGATGTAGCCGATGATTTCTACAAAAAAGGCCCGGGAATGGACCGGAATGGTATCCAGGTACGCATTGCTGTTCCCTTGCTGATCAACTTCATCAAAACCACCGACGAGTTTATTGCTAGTGGCAAATACACGGCTCAGCTACGTTTTGCCCATGCCGAAACCATTATACCTTTCAGCGCACTGCTGGGCATCGAAATGGCGAACAAGTCAACCAAAGATCTATCCCGCATTAACAAAGACTGGCAAGCGGCACAGGTAGCACCGCTAAGTTCAAACATCCAATGGATACTTTATAAAAAGAGCAACAGCGCAGATTATTTAGTGAAGATATTATTGAACGAAAAAGAAGCCCGAATTGCAGGCTTAAAAACAAGCACCTACCCTTACTATAAATGGAATGAGTTGAAAACCTTCTACATCAAAAAGCTAAGCAACTACAATGTAAATATGGATGATGATATGACTAAATATTTGAAAGAGATAGCACAAAAGTAAAAAGCTGATAATAGATCAAAAGCCGAAGCAAGTAGTTTGTTTCGGCTTTTTTATGTCTGCTAATCATCATGTTCAATTCAGTCTGTCTAATTTTGTTGCCTATTTAAACTACAGTGGGTAACTTGCCGGCCAAAGCATTTTTTTTGATATAATTATTCTACCGGTGTCATCAAACAACTACCGACGAAATCCTATTATATCGGTGAAATCAAAAACACAATCAGTGTAATCAAACAACTACGATGATTAAAACCGTTTTTATTGCCAGTACCGAACCGCACAGCGGGAAATCAATCATATCTATCGGCCTTGTAAATATGCTTTTGGGCAAAGCGCAAAAAATAGGTTATTACAAACCTATCATCAGCCACGACCCTGCCTTATACAAAGAACATCACAGCGATGCCATCATCAGCCATTTCGACTTGCCCATGCTGCCCGAGGACACCTATTCTTTTACATGGGAAGAAGCCACTCACCAAATGGAGAGCGAGCGCCGCGGCGAAATGATCGATACCATTATCCGCAAGTTTAAGCACCTCGAAAACCAGAATGATTTTACCGTTGTAGAAGGCACCGATTATTTAGGCGAAGGCGCAGCATTTGAATTTGAGATAAACGTACAAATTGCCAAAAACCTGCGCGCACCGGTAATTATTGTAATAACTGGCGAAGATAAAAGCACCGCCCAGGTTGTTAACGGGGCACTGAATTCTATCCGTAATTTCGACGAACGCGAGGTACAGGTATTAGCCATTGTAGCCAACAAAGTGAAGCCAGAAAATGCTAAAGACATTGAAGAATTACTGAAAGAACAGTTATCATCTGATATTCTTTTAGCAGTTATCCCGCGCGACCCAAGTTTGTATAGCCCAACAATGAAAGAGATTTACCAGAAATTGAATGGTAAGCTACTCTTCGGCGAGAACCAGCTGAGCAACCTTGCAGATAACTTTGTGACCGGCGCTATGCAGGTACCCAACTTTTTGAATTACCTGAAGGAGAACACACTCATTGTTACCCCTGGCGACCGTGGCGATATTATTATCAGTGCTCTGCAAGCCAACCTTTCTACCAGTTACCCGAAAGTAGCCGGTATTATCTTAACAGCAGGTTATGAGCCCGAAGAACCCATTATTAGATTGATCAATGGTTTGCAAACCATTGTGCCGATCATTGCTGTAGAAACCGGCACCTTCCAAACGAGTAACGAAGTGGGTAATATTCGTTCTAAGATCACTTCAGACAATACCAAGAAGATCCAACTGGCCATTGATACCTTTAACCGTTGCATCAACACGGTAGAACTGGATAAACGATTATTTAGCTTTAAGCCATCGGGCATTACGCCGCGCATGTTTCAGTACCAGTTAACCGAATGGGCTAAAAGTTCTAAAAAGCACATTGTATTGCCCGAAGGTAACGATGAGCGTATCCTGAAAGCAGCTGCGCGATTGGTAAATCAGGGTATAGTTAACCTCACTATTTTAGGTAATATTGATGAGATTGCGGCCATCATTAATCGTTTGGATATTAACCTCGATTTGAGCACTGTCCGAATTATCAACCCTGCCAGTGATGAGCATTACGAAGACTATGTAAACACCCTTTATGAGCTACGTAAAAACAAGAACGTAAACCTCGAAATGGCCCGCGATTTAATGACCGATGTATCTTACTTCGGTACTATGATGGTGTATAAAGGCCACGCCGATGGGATGGTTTCGGGTGCAGTACATACCACATTGCACACCATCAGGCCGGCATTGCAGTTTATCAAAACCAAACCGGGCATTTCGGTAGTATCATCTATATTCTTTATGTGTTTGCCGGATAGGATTTCTGTGTTTGGCGATTGCGCCGTTAACCCCAACCCTACTGCAGAGCAACTGGCCGAAATTGCCATATCATCGGCAGAAAGTAGTCAGCGCTTTGGTATTGAGCCACGGGTAGCTATGCTATCTTACTCATCAGGTACCTCGGGCGAAGGTGAAGATGTAGAAAAAGTTCGCCGCGCTACAGAGATTGTAAAAACCAAACGCCCTGACTTGAAAGTGGAAGGCCCTATCCAATATGATGCAGCTGTTGACCCGGTTGTGGGTAGCAGCAAACTCCCAGGATCTGAAGTGGCTGGCCGTGCAAGTGTGCTTATTTTCCCGGATTTAAATACCGGTAACAATACCTACAAAGCCGTACAGCGCGAAACCGGCGCATTGGCCATTGGCCCAATGCTGCAAGGTTTAAACAAACCAGTAAACGATTTAAGCCGCGGTTGCACTGTGGACGATATATTTAATACAGTGATTATTACGGCTATACAATGCCAGGACAAGTAGTAAACTAAACTCTTTTAACAGTGAATATTTTTGTAATTAACTCGGGCAGCAGCTCTATCAAATATCAGTTATTTCAAATGCCGTCAACCAGCCCTATTTGTGTGGGTCTGATTGAGCGTGTAGGCTATGGCGATGCAACCATCACCCATAAAACCTACATTAACGGCGAGGAAAAGGTAATTAACAAAACCATGCCCATCCCCGATTACGAGACGGGCCTGAATGAAGTTAATCACCTGTTAACCGACCCTGAAATTGGTGTAATTAAAAACACATCAGATATTACTGCCGTTGGCCACCGCATAGTACACGGCGGCGAACGTTTTACCGAGCTTACCCAAATTACCCCTGAGGTTAAAGAAGAATTAAGGCAAACTTTTCAGTTAGCGCCGTTGCATAATCCGTCTGCCTATAAAGGTATAGAAGTGGCCGAGCAGATTTTTACAAATGCTACCCAACTGGCAGTTTTCGATACCGCGTTCCACCAGACCCGACCGGCTAAGGCTTATCGTTTTGCGTTGCCGGTTTCTTACTACAAAGATCATCACATCAGGGGCTATGGTTTCCACGGTACAAGTCACAAGTATGTATCTGAGCAGGCGGTTGCTTACCTCAGGAAACCCGACGCCAAACTCATTTCTATTCACCTGGGTAATGGTTGCAGTATGACGGCCATTCAAAATGGGCAATCGCTGGATACCAGTATGGGTTTCGGTCCGCTTAGCGGATTAATTATGGGTACCCGTACCGGCGACATAGACCTTACCGTAATCTTCTACCTCGTAAACGAATTAGGTTACGACATTAACCGTGTAAGCGACCTGGTGAACAAACAAAGCGGCATGCTCGGCCTCACAGGTTTTAGCGACATGCGCGATATCACCAAAGCCATAGAAGCAGGCGACGAGAACGCCAAACTGGCTTATGATATGTATGCCTACCGCATCAAAAAATTCATCGGCTCGTACGCAGCCGTCCTTAACGGCATTGATGCCATCATCTTCACCGCCGGTGTAGGCGAAAACGATGCCCAGGTACGCCAATTGGCCTGCGATGATATGCAATACTTAAACATCCACATCGACCGCGAAAAGAACTATACCCGCCAGCCCGGCATCCGTGAGATCAACACTCACTATTCTCCGGTTAAAATATTGGTGGTGCCGACTAATGAGGAGCTGGAAATTGCGAATCAGTGTTATGCTAAATTGAGTTAGTCCGGAAGTAAGAAAGACGACGGCTACTTATCCGGCGCGCGTTTTTAACGCGTGCGAATTGGGAATTGGCAGGGCATTTGTAATGCCAGACAAATATAGAGGGCATTACAAAT
>CAHJXH010000308.1 GCA_903644075.1 Sphingobacteriaceae bacterium
TTCTACCATTCTGTACACCCGGGTCCCATTTAGGAGAGGCAACAATTACCCGGATAGCCTCGGCCGCAGCAGATGTATTTTGTTCATTCAAAGCATGAACGTGTGAGAGGGAACCATCCGGCTCCACCACAAAACCAACTATAACCCTTGCCTGCAAATTTTGCCTGCGCAAATCCTCAGGATATTTAATATTCTGGGCCAGATAGCTGCCCAGAGCCGAAGTACCGCCTTTAAAGCTCGGTGGGGTTTCTACCGCGGTAAAAAGCGTACTGCGGCTGGCGGTATCGGGCTTGTCGATAATTATTGATGCAGGCTTGGCCGAGGGCTTAAATTCCTGCACTTCTGGCCTGGCATTTACTGTTGTGGTTATCTTATTACCATCCGAAGAAGTAGTTACCGCAGCATAAACATGTTGTAGCTCTGGCGAGGCGGGAGCCATCATTACCTGCTCGGCTTTATCGCTAATAATTGTAATTACCTTATTAGTATTAATAGTGGCCGATGATAGTATCAGCATTAGCGCAAACAATGGTGCCGATAACCCATATTTTAACAATGCCGTACGCTGCGAATTATTTTTCTGCAGCATTATTATCCGTTGCTTCAGCAGGCTATGATTAAAGAAAGGGTTAACCAATTCATGCGCCGGGGTTTTAAAAGTTTCGCTTAATAGCAGCAAGGCATATTCCTGTTTGCTGGTGCCGCTCTTCAGGGCGTTACGGTCGGCAATAAACTCGTGGATGTGTTTAATGGCTTTACGGTAAAAATATACGGCCGGGTTAAACCAGTTGATGATCATAATGGCTTCGATCAGCAACACATCCGCCGAGTGCCATTGCTGGGCATGCACCTCCTCGTGTGCCATAATTACACCACGGCTATTAAGGGTATCGCCTAACTTAATGGTTTTAAAAAAGGAGTAGGCATCCTCGCTATCGTTATATTTAATGTTGTAGCGTAACACCATTAACTGCAGAATAAAACGTGATGCCAGCAGTATAATGCCTCCTACATAAATAATAGCTAATACCTGCCCAATGGTAAGGTGCTGACTTGGCGCTGCCGGGATCTGGTAAATTACCACCGGATCGAGGTGGTAAATGGTTTGTTTTATCTGCTGTGTTATAAACAGGTTACGCGCCCAGTCGGCCTGTATGAGCGGCACCATAAATGATAATATGGCCGAACCCACCAGGTAAAACCTGTTCAATTGAAAAAACGTTTCGCGGCGAAGCAGCAGGGCATAAAACCCATAAAACAAAATCAGGTAAACATTCGCCAGTATCAGATATTGCCACCAGGTCATAAAAATTCTATTTGTCCTTCAACTTTTCAATCAATTTCAAAATCTCATCAGCCTCTTTCATGTCAATCTTTTCCTTTTGCACAAAAAACGAGAACATGCGTTTTACCGAATTATCAAAATAGCCATTCAGCAATTTATCAGTTGCAAAGTTCTGGTACTGATCTTTGCTGATGAGCGGGTGATACTCGTGGCTTTTACCGAAAGCCGTATGCCCAACAAAGCCCTTGGTTTCCAGTATCCGGATAAACGTCGACACCGTGTTATAGGCCGGTTTAGGCTCGGGCAACTGATCGATAATATCCTTTACGTAAGCCTTTTTTAATTGCCAAAGCACCTGCATCAGTTGTTCTTCTGCACGTGTTAATTCTTTCAATTCCATAATTTAACTTTTAATGGCATCCTCGTACACAACGGGGCTGCATTGTGCAAACCTCGTGTTTGCGGTAATTTTTATCTTATAGTGCTGTATAAAATTGCTTAATAAATTTACGAAAGCTTTTTGCTTTTCCTCATCCAAGCCTGTAGGTTTTAAATTAACCAGGTAATAGCTGATACTGCCATCGGGCTCAAAGTAAATGCGGTTAAAAATGCGCACCTTACTGTCCCACCTAAAGTTGTTTTCGTTTAAATATTTATTTAAATCATGCAGCATAGTGGTATATGCTGTAATCAGGCGTTGCTCATCATCGCCCTTAAAAACAACATCACCGGCACCTATGGCGCTTTTATATTTTTTATCCAGCTCCTGCATGCTATAACCCGAAGTTTCGGCATGTTGAAACGTATCTGCAACATGCTGCGCACAAGTACTTTTAGCGCAAATAAGCAGTAATAAAATTAAGGTACTCCTCAGCATATAATCACTTTGTTTATAAAGTTGCAACTAATACATTAGTTATCCAAATTTATATTTAAGAACAATTATATTGCCTTTGTGGTTATCTCACTCACGTTAAACTTAAATTATACTAATGCATATTACTTTTCACGGTGCGGCACGCAATGTAACGGGCAGCAAACACCTGGTGCAATTAAACGATGGCACCAATATATTACTCGATTGCGGGATGTTTCAAGGCCTCGAAAACGCCGATGACTTAAACGGGCACTTCGGTTTCAAACCAGAAACGGTTGATTACATGGTTTTATCGCACGCGCATATTGACCATTGCGGCTTGATACCCCGCCTGGTTGCCGAAGGTTTTAAAGGGCCTATATACTGCACCCCACCAACCATGAACCTGGCGCGCATCCTGATGGCAGATTCGGCGCGCATCCAAACCTCGGATGCTGAGTATGCGAACAGTTATCGAGAACGCAAAGGCCTGCCTTTAGAAGAGCCTCTTTATACCGAGGAAGACGCGATGAAAGCTTTAGGCCAGTTTAAAGTGGTGGAGTATAACGAAGAATTCGAGATCAGCCCTCGCGTAAAAGTGTTATTTACCGATGCCGGGCACCTGCTGGGCAGCGCTGCTGTGCACCTTAATATTTTAGAAGATGGCAAATATACCCAGCTTACTTTCAGCGGCGATGTTGGCCGTTACGGTGATATGATATTAAGAAGCCCGGAGAAGTTCCCGCAGGCCGATTATATTCTGCTGGAATCAACCTATGGCGACTCCCTGCACAAAGACCTAAAACCTATTGAGAATGCCTTGCACGATATTATTCAGCACACCTGTATGGTAAGGCATGGCAAGGTAATTATCCCGGCCTTTAGCGTTGGCCGTACGCAGGAAATTCTATACGCGCTCAATGCCTTAGAATTACAAGGCCGCTTGCCAGATGTACCCTATTATGTAGATAGCCCGCTCGCCGACCAGGCTACACAGGTACTAAAAGAGCACCCGGAAGTTTATAACAATGAAGTTATTAAAGTAATGAAGGTTGATGATGATCCGTTTAGCTTTAAAGGCCTCCGTTTTACTCAATCAACCGAAGAATCTATTGCGCTGAATAATGATCCGCGCCCGTGCGTAATTATCTCCTCATCAGGTATGGCCGAGGCAGGCAGGGTAAGGCACCACATCCGCAATAATATCAACAAGGAAAAAAACACCATTTTGATAGTAGGCTATTGCGAGCCATCATCATTGGGCGGGCATCTGTTGCGCGGCGACAAGGTGGTTAATATTTTCCATGAAGAATATGATGTGAAAGCAGAGGTGCGCTCTATCAAATCAATGAGTGCGCATGGCGATTATGAGGACCTGCTGAAATTTATGTCGTGCCAGGACCCAAAACTGGTTAAGAAAGTTTTCCTGGTACATGGCGAGTACGATGTGCAGCAAAATTTCGCCAAAAAGCTACAGGATGCCGGTTTTGACGATGTGGAGATACCATACCAGCACCAGAAAGTGGAGCTGCAGGAGAACCAAGAATCAAGAGCCAGAAATCAAGACTAAAGCTCCATCAAAGGAGAATGGATTAAGGAAAAAAGGTCCTTTGTCCGTTCTCCTTTTATCTCTTAAATCCTTGCTCTTTTGTCTTTCCGTCCTTACTCTAAAAAGTTCTCATGGGGCAGGTAACTTTGTAACGATTGTTCAACAGGATGCCAATTACAATCTCATGAGTACCGTTGCTTACGGTGTTGAGGGTGGATGATGTCATATCGTACGAGTACCCTATATTAATAAATGAACTGATGTTAAGCCCCGCCAAAGCCGAGAACGAATCATTATGCCGGTACGAGCCGCCGATCCAGAACCTGTCGCGGAAGGCGAGTTTGCCGGTTATATCATACGATACAGGCACCGGGTTAATTACCTTCAGCATTACCGAGGGCATAAATGATACATCATCAGATACAGGCAGCTTTACACCCGAGGTAAAAAAGTAGTGTGGCACCGTTTGGCTTTGGTTATAAGTAGATGTATTGGTACTGAAATATAAATTTGATTTAAGCAGTTGCTGAGCCGATGCGCCTACATAAAAGTTAGACGTATAGATCCAGATCCCGGCCCCCAGATCGGGTTTCCACTGGCCGGCAATGCCGTTGGTAATGGCAGGGTCGTTATCCACCTCCAG
>CAHJXH010000309.1 GCA_903644075.1 Sphingobacteriaceae bacterium
CCTTCGTCAACCACAACAGGCCCAGGTTGCCCCACCTGCTCCAACTTTACCGGTAATGGAGGTTCAGGCAGGTAATGCCACTACTTATCAGGAATATCCGGCATCTATAGAAGGTACTGTTAACGTTGAAGTTCGCCCGCAGGTGAGCGGTACTTTAGATAAAGTATTTGTTGACGAAGGTGCTTTAGTACACGCAGGTGAACCGATTTTCAAAATCAATGAATTACCTTATCGTGCAGCTTTAAACAACGCTTTAGCAGCGTTGCACGCCGCAGAAGCAGCACAGGGTAACGCACAAATTGAAGTTGACAAGCTTACCCCGCTTGTAGAAAACAAAGTAGTATCAGATTACCAGTTAAAAACTGCTAAAGCAAGCTACAAAGTGGCAACAGCCAATATCGAATCGGCTAAAGCTAACGTATCTACAGCACAAATCAATTTGGGTTATACCTTAATTAAAGCACCAGTAAACGGTTATATCGGCCGTTTAGAAAAGAAACAAGGAAGCCTGGTTGGCCCCACAGATGTGGCCGCTTTGACCGAGTTATCTGATGTACATGATGTACACGTTTACTTCTCTTTAGGTGAAAAAGACTTTGTTGCCTTTAAAGAGCAATACCCGGGCGAAACCATAGGTGATAAATTGAAAAAATTGCCTTCTGTATCACTTTTATTAGCAGATGGTACCGAATATGGTAAACAAGGTAAAATTGACATTATCGATGGTCAGTTTGATAAAACTACCGGTGCCATTACTGTAAGAGCAACTTTCTCAAACCCTCAAGGTTTGCTGCGCTCTGGCAACACTGGTAAAATTCGTTTAAGCCTTGATCATAAAGATGCTTTGATCGTGCCAGAATCAGCTACGGTTGATATGCAGGATAAAGTATTTGTGTTCACTGTAGGCGACAGCAGCAAAGTGAAAAAACAAGCTATTACCATTGTTGGTAAAAACGGCGACAATTTCCTGGTTAAAGACGGCGTAAAAGCAGGTGACCAGATTGTGCTAAGCGGTATCGATAAATTACAGGAAGGTATGGTGATACATCCTGAAAAACAGCCTGCCGCAGACAAAGCAGCAGTTGTAGCAAAAAACTAATACACACAACTAAACTTTAAAGTTATGTTTCAAAGATTCATAGAAAGGCCGGTACTCTCAACCGTTATCTCCATACTATTGGTGATAGTGGGTGTGCTTGGCTTAACCAAATTGCCCCTGGAAAGGTTCCCGAACATTGCCCCTCCGGCGGTATTGGTATCTGCTGTTTACCCGGGCGCTAACGCCGAGACTATTTTACGTTCGGTAACACCTTCATTAGAAGAAGCCATCAACGGTGTAGAGAACATGACTTACATGACCTCTACCGCCAGTAACGATGGTACATTGGGTATCACTGTTTACTTTAAACAAGGTACCGACCCCGATCAGGCTGCGGTGAACGTGCAAAACCGTGTTTCGCAAGCAACCAGCCAGTTACCTGCCGAGGTTGTACAATACGGTATCACTACCACCAAACAGCAAAACAGCTTTATTGGTGCGATGGGTATCTACTCAGAAGATCCCAAAAAATATGATCAAACATTTGTGGCTAACTATGCACAGATCAATATTATACCCGAAATTAAACGTATCCCGGGTATAGGTTCTGCAGCCATATTTGGTGGTGTTAAAGATTATTCGATGCGCGTTTGGCTTAACCCGGCTCAAATGGCAGCTTATAAAATTACCCCGGCCGAAGTAACTGCGGCTATACAAGACAAAAATCTTGAAGCTGCACCAGGTAGATTTGGTGAGCGCAGTACAGAAGCTTTTGAATATGTAATTAAATATAAAGGTAAATTAACCACAGCAGAAGAGTACCAGAATATTGCTATCCGTGCAAATGCAGATGGTTCGGTATTACGCTTAAAAGATGTGGCCCGTGTTGAATTGGGCGCTTACTCTTATAACAGTGTAAGTAACCTGAACGGGCACGATGGTATTATCATTGGTCTTATCCAGTTATCGGGATCAAATGCTAACGAAATTCAGATAGCCGTTGATAAGTTGATGGAGAAGGCATCGAAAGATTTCCCTGTCGGCATCAAATACAATCAGTTCTATCGTACCAAAACAGATTTGGATGAGTCTATCAACCAGGTTGAGCATACCTTGGTAGAAGCATTCATACTGGTATTTATCGTGGTGTTCTTATTCCTGCAAGATTTCAGGTCTACCCTGATCCCTGCAATCGCGGTTCCGGTAGCTATTATCGGTACGTTTTTCTTCATGAGTTTGTTTGGTTTCTCTGTTAACTTGTTAACCCTGTTTGCATTGGTACTAGCCATTGGTATTGTGGTGGATGATGCGATTGTGGTGGTAGAGGCGGTGCACGCAAAAATGGAGCACAACCCAAACCTTACGCCTAAAAAGGCAACCACCGAAGCGATGCATGAAATTACAGGTGCTATTATATCGATTACGCTGGTTATGGCGGCCGTGTTTTTACCGGTAAGTTTCATGACCGGTTCAACAGGGATATTTTATCGACAGTTTGCCTTAACCATGGCGATAGCGATTATTATATCGGCTGTTAACGCTTTAACATTGAGCCCTGCATTAGCTGCTTTGTTCTTAAAGAACAAACATAATGCTGATGGCCACGGTCACGAAGCACCTAAAAAAGGTTTTGCTGAGAAATTTTACGCAGGCTTTAACGGTAGCTTTAATTATATCACCGATCGTTATGTTGGCGGCTTAAAATTCCTGATCAAAAACAAACTGGTAGCCATTGGTGGCCTTGTATTAATAGTACTTGGCACGGTTTACATGGTAAAAACAACAAAATCGGGCTTTATCCCAACTGAGGATCAGGGTTTTGTGGCCATTGCGGTTAGTACACCATCAGGAACATCATTAAGTGGTACCAACAAAATATTTGCACAGGCCGAAGCTCAGCTGAAAACTTTACCATCAGCAAGGTTCGTTACCGCTTTATCTGGTTTCAACTTCTTAACACAATCAAGCAGCCCGTCTGCCGGTGTTATATTCCTGTTGTTAAAACCTACTGACGAAAGGGGCCCGGTTAAAAACATCGATGCTATACAAAATATAGTAAGGGGTAAATTAGGTGGTATACCTGGCGGTACTTTCTTCGTGTTCAGTTTCCCAACTGTACCGGGCTTTAGTAACGTTGAGGCATTAGACGTGATGCTGCAGGATAAAACCAACGGCAGGCTGGATAAATTTAGCGGCGTGGCCAATAATTTTATTGCCAAGCTAATGGCTAAACCAGCTATTGCTTATGCATTTACCTCATATAAAGCCGATTACCCTCAGTTGCAACTAGAGGTTAACGATGAAAAGGCTAACCAACTGGGCGTAAGTGTTAAAGATATCCTATCAACTATGCAGGCTTACTTTGGTACTGCACAGGCATCAGACTTTAACCGTTTTGGTAAATACTATCGTGTGGTAGTTGAGGCTGATATCGCCGACAGGACAGATCCATCATCTATTGACCGTGTGTTTGTTAAAAACAAAAACGGTGATAATGTGCCTATCAACACGCTGGTTAAATTAACCCGTGTTTATGGTTCAGAAACCGCTTCACGTTATAACCTGTTTAACTCGATCGAAGTAAATGCGATACCAAAACCGGGGTACAGCTCTGGTGATGCCATCAAAGCTATACAAGAAACAGCTGCTGAGCAATTACCTGGTGGTTATGCTTACGAGTTCTCTGGTCAAACACGTGAAGAGATCTCTTCAGGCGGGCAATCGGCTGTTGTGTTTATGCTTTGTTTAGTATTCGTATACTTCTTGTTATCAGCACAGTACGAAAGTTACATCCTGCCATTGGCAGTAATACTTTCAATCCCTACAGGTATATTCGGTGTGTTTGTGGTATTAGGTTTAACCGGTATCGAAAACAACATCTATGTGCAGGTAGCATTGATCATGCTTATCGGTCTGTTAGCTAAGAACGCCATCCTGATCGTAGAGTTCGCCGTGCAGAAACGCAAGGCAGGTCTCAGCCTGGTTGCTGCAGCCATTGAAGCAGCAAGGTTACGTATACGCCCAATTGTGATGACCTCGCTTGCCTTCGTATTCGGTTTATTCCCGATGAGTATTGCAACCGGCCCATCTGCGCAGGGTAACCACTCTATCAGTATTGGTGCTGCCGGGGGTATGGTTTCGGGAGTTATACTT
>CAHJXH010000310.1 GCA_903644075.1 Sphingobacteriaceae bacterium
TTGGTGAAAATTCTTCTTCGTGCTGGTGCATAAAGAACCACAGTGATTGTAACCCTTCATCAGCCCATTTTTTTATGCGGGCAACCCAGTCATCAATGCGTTTATAGTCTGTTGGGTCGAGGCCGTTACCTACAAAGCGGATAAAGGCATGCGGCGTTGGCAAATTCATGTGCACACAATCGCGGCGGCCGGATGCATCGGTGATTACGGCCCCCATATTCAAATCGTGCAGGAGTTTGAAGATATCGTTCTCTTTACCTGTAATGTTAAACCATTCTTTATGGCGCACTTCCACAAAAACGGGCACATCGTGTGGCAGATGTTCCAGATATGCTTTTAGCTCAGGATAACTTTTAGGGGTAAAATTATCGCTCAGCTGCAAAAACAGCGGGCCCAGTTTATCGCCGAAGGCCAAGATACCGTTGTAAAATTGCGTGGTAATCTCCTCCGCATTTTTTAACCTGCGGATGTGGCTGATGCTTTGCGAAAACTTGGGGCAAAACTTAAAATCAGGATTCGGTTTTGCTTTCTCGGCCCACTTGGCAATGGTATCCGGGCCATAGGTTTGATAAAAAGTTGCATTCAATTCTATCGAATCGAAGTGCTTTACGTACTCATCTAAAAAGTTGGCATCCTTAGTTTTAGGTGGATAAATTTGCCCTATCCATTCCTTACGGCCCCACTTGGCACAGCCTACGTGTACTTCGAGTTTACCTATGCCTTTTTCGGCTTTTAACACACTGGTTGTTAAAGCCGTATCAGGCGGAAGCGAGAAATCTATATCCTTTAATATCGAGGGGTCAACCCGGCCAAATTCCATAAAATATTTTTTGTTGAAGATAGGTTTTTACCGTTAAATCAGCAGCGATTTTGCCGGGTATAAAACTCAACCGCCGATCATCATTTTTTGTTTTTTTTCAATTTTCTTCACTTAGGTTGTCACGGGGCGCTTTTTCCTGTGTCTCTTAATTCGAATTAGCAAAACAACTTCTAAGCATCCACTTATATGAGACACATTTTACTCGTACTGATATTGCTATGCCTGGCCCCATCCCTGCATGCACAAACAACTGCCGCCAAAGGGTCCGGTATTATCAAAGGACTCGTAATCGATTCGGCCAAAAACGCCCCACTCGGTTATGCTACTATTGCCATTGTTGATGCCGTAACCAAGCAGCCGGTTAAGAGTACGCTTTCTAAAGATAATGGTTCGTTCGAGTTGAGCGGATTGGCATTGAAAGCATACCAGCTTAATGTGATCTCGGTAGGTTATCAAACTAAAAGCATCGCTGTTAGTACGTTGAAAGATGGTGCGGCAACAGTTAATGTAGATAAGATCATCCTCGCTCCTTCAAGCTCACAATTGAATGAAGTTAAAGTAACCGCAACAAAGCCACTGGTTAAGCAGGAAATCGATCGTGTAAGCTACGATGTACAAGCCGACCCCGACAGCAAAGCCCAAACTGCCATGGATATGCTGCGCAAAGTGCCCCTGGTTTCAGTAGATGGCGACGATAATATTCAGTTGCAAGGGAGCGGCAGTTATAAGATTTTCATCAACGGCAAGCCATCACAAATGCTGGCCAACAACCCAAAAGATATTTTGAAGGCGATGCCTGCCGCTAATATTTTAAAAATCGAGGTAATCACCACACCTCCTGCCAAGTACGATGCCGAGGGTTTGGCGGGTATCATCAACATCATTACCAGCAAAACGGCTGATGATGGTTATAATGGCAGTGTTACCGCTCGTTACAATTATCCCTGGGGGCCAAACCTTAACCTTACCGGCACTGCAAAACAGGGCAAGTTTGGCGTTACCGGCTATGTGGGCGGCGGTGGCAGGCCCTGGGTTTCCACTAACTCTCAAAACGAAAGGCAAACTTATGCACCTGTTTCTGATTTTTTACAAACCGGCAGTCGTAAAAACAAGGGCAAATATGTTTACAGCTCAGTTGAATTGAGTTATGAAATTGATACGCTGAACCTGCTGACAGGTTCTGTTGAATATGATAAAGGCCGCTTCGACCAGCAGCAGGATCAACCTACACAATTCACAAGTGAAGACCCGGGCACGTTGCCTCAATCGTACCGTTTGTTAAATAACGGTGGCTATGGCTGGGACGAGACTGATTTAAGTTTAAACTATCAGCTGGGCTTTAAGCGTGATAAAAAGCAGTTACTTACTGCCTCCTATCAGTACACCTACTACTCGAACGATAATAACAGTGATATTTCTGCTGTCGACCGTGTAAATTATAATACTCCCGATAACAACCAGCAAAATACTGCGGGTACCAGGCAACACACTTTACAGCTCGATTATGTGCATCCGCTTAAACAAGTAACCATTGAGGCTGGCGCGAAAGCCATCTTCCGCAATAACTTCAGTAATTCTGATGTAGAAAACCTTACCAACGTTAACGGCCAGGACGTTTTTGTTACAGACCCAACCCTGAGCAACGATTTCAATTATCATCAAAACGTTTACAGCTTATACAATTCGTACACCTACAAAACCGGAGCATGGACTTTTAAGGGCGGTGCACGCATGGAACACACCCATGTTGATGCCAACTTTATTACCGATGGCAGCACATTAAACACGGATTATACCAATGTAATACCATCCCTATCCATTATGCGTAGTTTCAGCAAAAATCAGAGCTTAACTTTTGGTTTTACCAACCGGTTGGAGCGTCCTGGTATTTGGCAGCTGAACCCTTTTGTCGATCGGTCGAATCCGCAGATCATTAATACCGGTAACCCAAATTTGCACCCGGTGTTAAGTCATTTAACAGAGCTTACCTACAGCCGCTCTGGCATAGGTAGCATCAGCGCCAAAGTGAGTTATATGTATACCAATAATAGCATTTTAAGTGTAACCAGGTTAATATCTGACACCCTGAGCGAAACCACTTACGATAACGTAGGGAAATTTAAGACCGCCCGCTTTAACCTGAATGGTAGCTACCCAATCACCAAGCAACTGAACGCTAATTTAAATACTGCCCTGTTTTATGTGTGGATAAAAGGAACCTACAACGGCGAGTTTTACAGCAACAAGGGCCCGCGCACCAACACCAATGCAAGTGTTACTTACAAACCAGGCGACGACTGGACCATCGGTGCCAATTATGGTTACAACAGCCACTTAATATGGCTTCAGGGTGGTTCTAATCATTATATGTACTCATCTTTAAGCCTGAGCAAGGTTATCCTCAACAAAAAACTGACGATTACGGGGGTAGTTAATAACCCAACCCAAAAGCTGTATACCTATACCCAATTTACATCAACTCCCGATTTTTATCAGGCTAATACCCAATATCAAATTTATCGCGCCTATAGTTTCAGCCTCAATTATAAGTTCGGCAAGCTAAGCAGCGACATTAAGAAAAATCAGCGCAGCATTAATAATGATGATGTGAGCAAGCAATGAGTGTAAAATCAAGCACTATTGAATTAATAGGTTGGTGCGCTTAACTTTACCCCTTATTAAAGCAAGTAGCATTAGCACTGTCTCTGCTTTTCCCTTAAGAAGGAGAACACTACTGTCTGTGCAAATGCAGAAACGCTCATAAGGGGTAAAATTGAAGCAACTCGAACTTGTGGGTACACGCGTTTAAAAATGGGAAGTAACGACATTACGCCACTACTGACTCTAATAAAGGCTAGTAAATAAGAAGAGCCGCTTAGCGCGGCTCTTCTTATTTTATTTTCTTTCAAACTGATACAGCGTAACGCTCTTAAACGTTTTCCCTGGTTCTATCAACGTAGATGGAAAAGTTGGCTGGTTAGGCGAATCTGGATAATGCTGAGTTTCTAAACAGAATGCGGTGCGGAAAGCATCAGGATGATCACCTTTCATTTTAAAATCGCCCTTCATAAAGTTACCTGTGTAAAACTGTATACCGGGTTGGGTAGTAAACACCTTCATAATTAAGCCGGTTTGGTCGCCAATTACGGTAACAATAGGTACCTGGGTATTAGGGTGGTTCAGCACATAATTATGGTCGTAACCATGGCCAAATTTAATCTGCTCGTTATCGTCATTAATACGGTCGCCAATTGGC
>CAHJXH010000311.1 GCA_903644075.1 Sphingobacteriaceae bacterium
ACAAAAAAGTGATCCGCCTATCTGAAGTATACCTCATCCAGGCGGAGGCTGCAGCACGTTTAAACCAGACTCCTGACGCTTTAACTGCTTTAAATACATTAATTGCCCAGAGAGATCCGTCTACAGTTTATGCATCAAGCGGTGCCCAACTGTTAACAGACATTATTAATGAACGCAGAAAAGAGCTTGCCTTTGAAGGTGATCGTTTTTATGATTTGAACCGCCTTAAATTGGATATCAACAGAACTGCCGAATATCCAACCGGTATTATTAAAGCCGGAGATAGCCGCAGGGTGATGCCTATACCTCAGGCAGAAATAAACGTAAACCCTAACGTTAAACAAAACACCGGGTATTAATTCTTCTCAATACCCTAAAACAAACGGTTAATAGTTAATCCGTTAATAGGCCCGGAACCTACCAAAACATCATTGTTTTGGTAGGCAAAACCGGGATTTCCCCATACCCCTTCTTCTCTAAAACAGCCTGTTTTAGAACAGCTAATTATTTCAGATGATTAAACGGAATATCTTTTCGACAAGCTGAATAAAGATTTTATAAATCCCAATTACTAAAAAACCTTCTACCTAATCTTTAGATATTATTATTTATTTGGGTATAAATATCCCTCCCTCACTTTATAAGTACCATAAGAACGGTCACCACAAACAAAAAAGACATACCCATATAGCAATACTCCTGTCTGTTTTCCCATTTAATTATTTCAGTGGTGCGGCCGCTTCCTTTATGCTTTTTATATTGTTTCTTAGCTTGTGTAGCGTGGTATGACAAAAGTAAAATGAGTGTGAATGCTACATAAGCATAAATAGGTAGTTGAGATAGAAACTTCATTAAACTTTCATTTTTAACTGAACCATACAGCGATGTAAAATTGATGGGGTATCAAGAAACATGAAACTGATTACAGATAATTATTAACGCTAATGATCTGAAATTGTTTACTTTAGCTTACAATACCGTTTGTACAAAGCAAAGTTCAACCATATTAAGTTAATAAAATTGCCATTAAAGTATACAAAGCCGCCAATTTTGGCATTTAATAATCTTGAAGTACAGGCCTGAATTTGTAAAATCAATTACAAAATCTCAGAAAAACATTAAACAACTCTAAAATCCACAGTCGTTCTCCGGCGTAATACCCTCTTTGTCAACCGTTAATACGGCCTTGTTTTTAGGATAAGTAATTACGTAAATACTATCGTAATCATCTGCGCTCCACTTGGCAGGGAGGCTTTTGAGGCCCAGCAACTCAATAATATCACCCAACTGCTTATGCTCCCAGACTACGAAGATGGTACCGGTTTGTTTCCTTATTTTTTTGGCCAGCAAGTCGGTAGCATCAACAGTGAAAGTGGTATTGATAGATAGATTATTTTTAATGGCAAAAGGCAAAATGGTTTGCAGCATGCGGCAGTTTGATGTATGCTTACCTGTTGATGGTGCCGGCACATAAATATAATCTGGGATACCAAACTTGGCCTTCAAAACCGCCGGCAATTTAATTGATCGGTTAAAGCCCGCACATGATAAATTATCGCCTTCGGCAGGTTTTTCGCCATGCCTTATCAGCACAATACGCAAAGCGGTACGGTCGGGCTTATCTTTACTGTAAACAGCAAAGGGGATACTTAAAAAAGTAATGAGCAGCGTACTTAAACAGATTTTTCTTAACATAGGGTTTTAGTGATATAGTTAATGTAGAGATAATTACTAAAATAGGAATTTGTCGTCACGTTAATTCATAACGGATTCGAAGTTCCTATTTCATTTACCTCTATTGAACTATATTCAGTTGCGGTTGTTTTACAAAATGCATTTGATTTTGTTTGGCTCAATCAAATACTTACCATTGTTTAAACCAAACCTGCATCTCACCCGATCCACGGTTTGCCCAGGCATAGTAAGGAATGGCTGTAAAAATTACAGGCAGTTTTTCATCACGCCCCAATTCTGGCCACTCACGTATTTTTAACTCTATAATACCATTAAGTAACTGGGGATTGTAAACCTCTTTGTACTGCTATATTCTTAGGCATTACAATATTGCTTACACTACCGCTATTATCTTTCCATTCGGCACAATAAATAATGGGGCCGCGTTGCAGGGCTACCTTACCCAGATCATCTTTCAGTGTGGCATTAGCAACTACAGTTCTTGCAGACATATTTAGATAAAATCGTACATGGTCGCCTTTTGTCCATTTTCTGTGTAACACGGCATAACCGTTTTCTACCTTGTAGTCTACCTGCTTGCCATTTACCGATAAAAAAACTGCGGGTTTTATCAGATCTTCATACTTATACAAATCTGATGGCATAGCCTCATTATTTGCCCATCCTGGTATGCGTAGGCGGATATCAAAAACAGCAGCATGCTGCGGAGTTATTTCAAAATCCATTTGGCCATCCCATGGAAAATTATTTTGCTGTGTGATCTTTACCTGGTTGTTGTGTACTAATAAATTTGCAGTGCTGCTGATAAACAAATTCACATAAATACGATCATCCTTTTGCGCATATACATAGCCCGATAATGACGGTAAAAAACGCGCCATATTAGTTGGCAGCAAGAGCATTCAAACCACCCCGAGCGTGTAGGCTCGAGTGCCGGGTGCGTAAAGCCATTGGTAACCTGCATGGCATTGGTATAGAAGAAAGATTTACCATCGAGCCCCACACCCGAAATTAGCCCATTGTAAAGCACTTTCTCCAGCACATCAATATATTTAGAATCGCCATGCAGCAAAAACATACGCTGGTTCCAGAACACATCGCCTATGGCTGCACAGGTTTCGTTATAGGCAGTAGCGTTAGGCAGTTCATAATTATCGCCGAAGCGTTCGCCATTAGGTACAGCACCGATGCCGCCTTGTACATACATCTTTTTGCCTACCATATTATTCCAAATGGAGTCGATGGCTTTAATGTATTGCTTATCGCCCGTTAATGCCGCAACGTCGGCAATGCCCGAGTATAAGTACATGGCGCGTACGGCGTGACCTTCGGCTTCATTCTGCTCTGTTACCGGCTCATCATCCTGCCAGTACATGCCGTTCTTCCATTCGTCGGTACTGGTTTTATCGTAGGCACGTTTGCCTCTTTCTTCAATAAAAAATTTAGCCAGATCCAGGTAGTCTTTTTTGCCGGTGATGCGGTAAAGGCGCACCAATCCCATCTCTACAATCTCGTGCCCTGGCGCTACATGCCTTTTATCCTGACCAAATGTCTTCACTAACAGATCTGCATTTTTTAGCGCGATGTTCAGGAAATTACGTTTACTTGTTGCCAGGTAATGTGCACTCGCCGCCTCAAACATGTGGCCCGAATTATATAATTCATGGCTTAACTCATTCTCCTTAACCCAACGCTCCGGCCCCGACCAGGCATGCGGATGCTGGGGATCAATAGTACGGGCAGTATATAAATAACCGTCTGCTTCCTGTGCTTTGCCAACTATGGTAATTAATGAATCGACATAGTGATTAAGCGCCGCATCCGGATGTACCGCCAAAGAATACGAAGCGCCTTCGATAGTTTTATAAATATCAGTATCATCAAAAGGATAAGTAGTACAAAATTTACCGCTCCGGGCAGCAGCCATTTCAAAGTTTTTAACACGCCCTGTGGTTTCGCAGCGTTTAAACGAAGCCGGGATAGTAACCGTTCGGTTGGTTTCTATTCGTTTGCTCCAGAATTCGTCGGTCAGTTTTACGCTGGTAAATACCACCGGTTTAATCGGATAATCTTGTGCCTGCGCCCAGCCACCACAAAGCAGCATCAGCCATAATATATTTTTCATAGAGCTACTTCTTGTCTGCATTGGTAACACCCTCGGTTGTCATCACCACGCGTTTAATGGTACCATCAGCATTATAGTACAAATAATCTATACATACCGAACGATGAAAACTCCCCGGATCAGCCAGGGCGCCGTTATGGTAAACGAAGTACGATTTTCCTTTAAAATCGATAATAGCCTGGTGGTTGGTATTCGAGTTACCGGCCAGTTCGTTAATAATCCCTTTA
>CAHJXH010000312.1 GCA_903644075.1 Sphingobacteriaceae bacterium
TCCCGGCACCTACAACAACCGTGTGCAATTCATTCAGCTTTAAAAAAACAGGGAACAGTTGATTGCCGCCTGTGGTTTTTTCTTCGCTCAATGTGCTCAAACTATTATTCCTGGGCAACGATGTCATAAAATTCCCTGATAGGTGAAAACTTAGGGTGCAGCGAAACTACATCACCAAGCACAATTAAGGCAGGTGCTTTAATCTTATTCTCGGCAACTACCTCAACAATGGTATCAATAACGCCAATGGCCACCTTTTCTTCAGTAGTCGATCCGCTTTGTATTACCGCAACAGGCAGTTTGTTCTTACCTTCTTTTTTATAAATCTCAACAATTTCGGCCAATTTATGAACCCCCATTAAAACAACAACAGTTGCTTTGCTGCGGGCTGCTTCGTATAGATCGCCTGAAATTTGTCCGTTGGCCGTAGTACCTGTTACCACCCAGAAGCTTTCACTTAAACCGCGATGGGTAACCGGGATATTTTGCAAGCCCGGTACCGAGATAGAACTCGAGATACCCGGAATAACCTGCGCCGGAATGCTGTATGAAGCTGCAAAATCCAGTTCCTCATAACCACGGCCAAATACAAACGGGTCGCCGCCTTTTAAACGGACTACGTGGCCATAATTAATAGCATAATCGATCATTAGCTTGTTAACAGCCTCTTGCGAATACGAATGATCGCCGGAGCGTTTACCTACATATACTTTGTGGGCATGTGCAGGGGCAAAGTCCAGCAATTCGCTGTTTACCAAGGCATCATACAAAACCACATCGGCAGTTTGTAAGGCTTTTACACCTTTCAGGGTGATCAGCTCGGCATCGCCCGGACCAGCGCCTACCAGTGTAATGCGTGGTTCTTTAACGGCTATTTTAGTTTGGGTTTGTATCATGATTATACTAATGCCTCTCTTTTTACTTTAATGCCATCTAAAAATGAAGTTGCCTCGGCCTTGTAACGGGTAGCAAACTCCTGTGATGGTTCGTTTTGGTTAATCTGTAATATCAGCTCGCTAAAGCTGCCTGGTAATTCTATTTCTTTGGTGTCGACATAATTTACATCGAACTCCTTAATGATGCCTGTCTGGGTACTCATGTTAATGTTTTTTTGCAGCAGCAATGCTTTTGCACCGCTCACCATTACGTTATATGAATGGTAAATGGCATCGGCCCAACGGCCTTCGTTATAGGCTTCGTTGGCCCAGCCTAATTTTTCATCGGTTTCGAATAGGAGGGTAGCAACCAGGTCAATTACTACACCCGCACACTCACCCACGCCAATAGCAGTTGCAAAAGTTTCAACGTGGCCCCAGTCTACAAACTCATCGTCGGTTAAGGTGCTTAAATCAGCCAGTGGTTTTAGTAACTGGTAGAAATAGTCTTTACCGAAGCGGTCATAGTAACCGTGGAAGGTTTCATCAGCAATTGAGTTCTTTTGAAAATCATCTAATACTGCTCTTAATACATGCGTTGCGCGTTTGGCAGGTACTTTAATTACTTTATCTGCCGCGCGGCCAAAGCCATTACCAACAGTGCCTCCACCTAACAATACCTGTACAGATGGTAGCACAGCTTTACCTGCTTTTAATGAACTGCCATGAAAACCGATATGCGCCAACCCATGCTGGCCGCATGAGTTCATACATCCGCTGATCTTAATTTTGATTTCGCGGTTATAAATCAGGTTTTCGTATTCGTTATAGATCACATCTTCCAATACTTTCGAAAGCGTCATACTATTAGAGATTCCCAAATTACAGGTATCGGTACCCGGGCAGGTGGTTACATCGGCAACACTATCAAAACCTGGAGCTGCTAAGTCAATGCTTTCTAATGCTTCGTAAAGTGCAGGTAATGATTCTTTACGCGCATATTTCAGCATTAGTCCCTGATTTTGGGTGATGCGGATTTCATCGGCCACGTAAGGGCTAATGGCAGCAACCAGTTGGCGTGCAATGTTTGATGGAATATCGCCCACCGGTACTTTTACAAACACACCATAAAAGCCTGTTTGCTTTTGTTCGAAAACGTTAGTACCTAACCATTGCTCGTAACGCAGCGGGTTCTTTATATTTTCAACCGCCAGTAAATTTTCAGCTACCTGTGGTGGCTGAGGTTGGCTGATTGAATCTCTGTTTATTTTAAGGCTTTTAACCTTGTTAGCTGTTTTTTCAATCGAAGCCAGGTTCAATAATTCTTCTAACCCAATCTTCTGGATCAGGAATTTTAAACGGGCTTTATTACGGTTGGTACGTTCGCCGTTACGGTCGAACACGCGGATAATGGCTTCGATGTAAGGAATCAGTTCATCCTCGGGCAAAAACTCTTCTACCGCGTGGGCTAAGGCAGGTTGCGCGCCAAGGCCACCGCCTAATAAAACTTTAAAGCCACGGCTGCCGTCTTCTTTTAGTTTCGGGATAAAGCCCAGATCATGAATGTAAGAGAAGGCTGTGTCAGCTTCGCTTGATGAAAATGCTATTTTGAACTTACGGCCCATATCCTGACAAATTGGGTTCCGCAGAAAATATTCGAATACAGCATGTGCGTAAGGTGATACATCAAACGGCTCTAATGGGTCGATGCCCGAAGTTGCTGATGCCGTTACGTTACGCACGGTGTTGCCGCAGGCTTCGCGCAAAGTAATTTCATCCTGCTCTAACTCTGCCCAAAGTTGGGGAGTACGGTCAAGGCTTACGTAATGGATCTGGATATCCTGGCGGGTGGTTAAGTGCAGGTTGCTGCTGCCGTACTCGTCGGATATGTCAGCAATGCGCAGTAATTGTTTAAAGGTTACTTTACCGAAAGGCAACTTGATCCGCACCATTTGCACACCGGGCTGGCGCTGGCCGTAAACACCACGGGCCAAACGTAAGCTCCTGAACTTTTCGTCGTGAATTTTGCCTTCGCGAAACGCACGGATCTTCCGTTCCAGGTCTATAATGTCTTTCTCAACTATCGGGTTTTCCAGTTCTGTTCTGAAACTTTGCATGTCAGCAAATTAATATTGTTATAAAAAAAAGCCCCTTCTGCTGCGGCTGAAGAGGCGTATATCATTTAATTATACAGCAACAGCCATTATCATCGCCTGGTAATACAGCAATAAATAAAAGCGTTTGTAAGTGTATAAGTAATTTCCATCGTTGTTACACCCCAAATATATATATACTATAGGGAATAAGTAGTAATTATTTGAAAATTTTACTAAATGTTTTTGAGATGACTTTTTTTATTGGATGAGTGTGAGGCCGCTTTCGCGGGCTATTACGTCGGCAATGCTGGTTTCCGAAAGTATCTTCAGCGTAGCATCCCGTACCTCAACAAATACATCCCTAATACCGCAGGTAGTTTCCTGATGGCATTCATCACAACGATGATAAAAGTTTAAGCTGGCACAGGGCACCATAGCAATAGGGCCGTCTGTAATGCGCATAATACTTACCAGGTAAATGTCTTTGGGGTCTTTATTGAGGCTGTATCCGCCGCCTGCACCTTTTTTGCTGTACAGGTAGCCTGAGTTGCGTAACTCGAGGAGTATTTGTTCCAGAAACTTTTTTGGTATTTTTTCTAATTCGGCAATTTTTGAGATCTGCATAGGTGGCTGATCAGCATTTTTACCCAGAATTACCAGTGCTTTAATCGCGTATTTGGTTTTTTTCGACAGCATTTTATCTATAACAACTTACAAATGTACAACAAAGAAATATAGGTATAATATTTTGTATATTGATTAAAAGTTAGAACATCAATTTTTTAATTAATAAGCTAAACTTCGACGGCATTTTTTAATATTTGTAATCTAATTATCTAAGCGCTATGTACCGTCATATTCAGGACTTTCTCAACGATTGGAAAAACGAAGAGAGTAATACCATCAAGATTTTTTCTGAAATAACGGAAGAAACCAAATCACAAAAAATCAATGAAAACGTGCGCTCATTAGAGCGTTTGGCCTGGCATATTGCCCATACTATTACAGAAATGGGCACAAAAGCAGGTTTATTTGAGAGCGACCCGCTCGAAGATCAACCCATCCCG
>CAHJXH010000313.1 GCA_903644075.1 Sphingobacteriaceae bacterium
GCCCTATCTTATGTTAAATTCCACCTACTTTCGTGATCTGCCTAAAATTAACGAACAGGATGCAGGCGGTGTTAACGGCCGTGCAAGCGGAACCTTTACTGCTGTAGTGCACAATTTTTCTTTAGGTTTCGATTTACATTACGATCGTTTGGTGGCCGATGTAACTGATCTTTCAGGCATAGAAAACAGCAAGAAAATTAAGATTCTAGGTTTATTGGGTACAAGGATATTTGCCAAGCTGGCCATTACGGTCGATCTATCTAAAAACCTGCTTTACATCCATAAGTTGGACAAGAATAATGACATCCTCCCCGGCGAACGTGTGTTTGACAAACCCGATATGAAAACCACCTTTAAATACATGAACGATGTAATATTTATTAAAGGTACCATAAACGATAAAAGTATCTGGTTTGCCTTTGATACCGGTGCCGAAACCAATATGCTGGATTATCATGTACCTAAAAAGGTGATTAAATCACTGCAGGTAATTAACCGCAGCAGTGTTGTAGGCGTAGGCGGCTCATCGTACGAAATGATTTATGCTCATTTTGATAAGCTAGTCGTGGGCGATTACCCTTTTGTAAGTAACAGGGTATTAGTATCAAATCTCGAAAACATAGGCAAGGCCTACGGTTATTCGGTCGACGGTATATTGGGATACGATTTTTTTGCACGCGGCATTTTCACTATAAACTTCGCTAAAAAAGAATTTGAAATGTACATTTACAACCATCAATAACTGACATGATGAGGCTTAAACATTTATTTACGCTCTTTTTAATGCTTTGCAGCTTAACGGCAGCAGTAGCACAAGTGCGTAATAAAATGATTATGCAGCGTGGCCGTTTGGTATTGATTGTAGATTTGCGAACCAGCAAAACCGAAATTGATAGCATGCTGAAAGCGGGAGGCGTAACCGGCCAAACTGCAGATATGCTATTAAAGGGTAATTATGCCCCGGCCATTAAAAATGGATGGAGTGTAAAGGCAAAAAACAATACAATCCAATTAGACCGCTCATTATCAGACATCAATAAAAGCGCAGATATAACTCCTTATCTGTTAAGCAGTACTATGTTTAAAAGCTCGGGCAAACCTGGTTACCCGGCCGAAGTAGCCTTTGGGGTAAACTATTTTGGTAGCAGGGTTAGTGTGCATGAATTACCATCGGGCTTAACCCGCTTTTTTGTACCGGGTAATTTGCAGGCCAAACGCGTTTTTTTATCAGGCAATTTTAATAACTGGAGCACTATTAAAGGGCTGATGAACAAAACCGACAGTGGCTGGGTTGCAGATATACGCTTAGAACCTGGCAAATATGCCTACAAGTTTATTATTAACAGCAACTGGACAACCGATATTAATAATAACCTCACTGAGGATGATGGCTTAGGCAACAGCAATTCTATTTACTACCGTTACAACTATACGTTCAAGCTTTCAGGTTATCAGTCGGTAAAAAAAGTGAGTATTTACGGTACGTTTAATAAATGGACTGAATTACCTATGCACCCGGTAAACGGTATTTGGGTAACCTCACTTTACCTGCACGATGGTATTTACCTTTACCGTTTTATGGTAAACGGTGAGTGGATTACCGACCCTACCAACAATACAACCCAGGTACAAAACAAGCTACTAAGCTCGGTTTTACTATTTGGCGAAACTGTTACTTTTAAACTCAACGGTTACACCAACGCCCATAAAGTATATGTTGCCGGGGGCTTTAACAATTGGGACCCAGATATGCTGCCGATGGCTAAAACCGCCACAGGCTGGGTATTGCCTTACACCATAGCCGCCGGTAATTACCTGTACAAGTTTGTGGTTGATGGAAATTGGATAATTGATCCGTTGAACGCGCACCAGATCACCACCGATGGCAAAACTAATTCATTCATAGCGGTAAGGCCGAACCATACTTTTACCTTAAAAGGGTACGGTGGTGCCCACACCGTACGCCTGATAGGTGATTTTATTAACTGGAACGAGCAGGGCTACACCATGGAGCATAAAGGTGATGAATGGACAATTAACATGCGCCTCAAACCCGGAAAATACCTCTATAAGTATTTAATTGATGGCAATTGGATACTGGACCCAGGCAATAAACAGTGGGAACAAAATCAGTACGGCACAGGCAATTCTGTACTATGGATTGAGTAAGGCGCAATATTTGCTTTAACCTGGCGTTTAGCTATTTTCAAACCTAAATGCTCAAGTCTTACTCCCTATTATTTCAATTTTATAAAACTTTTCTGTGGTGGAAACCTGCTCATTACGGTAGTAGCCCTATATGCTATTCAAATAGGCGGCGCGGGTAATACGGGTAACAGCATTATTATTAAACTCATTGGCTATTTAGGCGCGTTTAGTTTTCAGACCTACTTTTATAAATACGTTTACTTTTATTACCGCAATGCAGGGCAATCCATCAAGAAGTTGTACATGTATGCTTTTTCTGTCGATTTTCTGTTTTACCTGCTGATAACCGCCTGCTATCTAGTCACCCTACACCACCCACATGTTAAAGGTAGATAGCATACAACTGGATTTCGACGGTCGCAAAATTTTGCAGAACGTTTACCTCGATTGCAAACCCGGAGAAATAACCGGGCTATTGGGACGTAATGGCTGCGGCAAATCAAGCCTGCTCAGAATCATCTTCGGTACGCTTACGCCTTATTACAAATATGTAAGCATTGACGATGAATTTATAGATAAGGGTTACCTAAATAATAAGATTGCATATTTGCCACAGCATAACTATTTGCCGCAAAATATTGTACTTAGTAAGCTTGTTCCTATGTTGGTCGATCCCTTCGCTTGGGCTGAATTTGCAGTTTACCCGCTTTACCAGGAGCATCAGCATAAAAAACCACGTGATCTCTCAGGCGGGGAACTACGCAAGCTGGAAACATTAATGATACTTTACAGCAAAGCCGATTACATTTTGCTGGATGAACCTTTTACACATATTTCGCCGGTACAGGCCGAAGATATTAAAGCAATTATCCGAAAGCGCTCGCCTTATAAAGGCTTCATTATTACCGACCACCAGTATCAAAATATTTTGGAGGTGAGTGATAAAATTATCCTGATTGATAACGGTGCTACCAAACTGATTGAAAACAAGGAAGAATTAGTAACTTACGGTTATCTTAGTGGTAATTAGATAAACCGATACACCAATGACTATTCCTATCTACCAGGCCGATGCTTTTACCGACCGTTTATTTGGCGGTAACCCGGCGGCAGTTTGTCCGCTCGAAGAGTGGCTGCCCGATGAAACCATGCAGAAAATAGCGGCCGAAAATAACCTGGCCGAAACTGCTTTCTTCGTAAAAACGGCACATGGCTTTCACCTGCGGTGGTTTACGCCCGAACTGGAGATTGACCTTTGCGGCCATGCTACTTTAGCTACGGCACACATCATCTATACCCAACTTGGTTATACTGGCGAAGAAATATTATTCGATACCCAAAAAGCAGGCGTGTTGAAAGTATCCAAACATGATGATAAATACACGCTCGATTTCCCATCACGGCCGCCTATCCCGGTAGATTTAAATACTGGTTTATTAGAAGCGTTGGGCGATAACGGTAAAGAACCAATAGCCATATTACGCTCGCGCGATTATTTCCTGGTTTATGAAAACGAACAGGATGTTCTCGACATCAATCCCAACCACATGGCCCTGGCCGAGATTGATACAATAGGTATTATTGTAACCGCACCGGGTAATACGGTCGATTTTGTATCCCGCTTCTTTGCACCCGCAGCAGGCGTTCCCGAAGACCCGGTTACCGGTTCGGCACATTGTAACCTGATACCTTACTGGGCTGAGAAGCTCGGCAAAACCCAACTCCACGCCTACCAAATATCAGCCCGCAAAGGCGAGCTATGGTGCGAACTTAAAGGCGATAGAGTACTAATGAGTGGCAAAGCGGTTACTTATTTAAAGGGAGAGATTTATATTTAGTTGTCGGTTATCAGTTGTCTGGAAAAA
>CAHJXH010000314.1 GCA_903644075.1 Sphingobacteriaceae bacterium
GATCTGGCGGCATACAAACCAACCAACGGAGGAAAGCCACCCAGAATAGCAAATGATAATGATTCGGGGATCATCGTCATGGCAACGGTTAGCCCGGCTAAAATTTCATTTTTACAGTTTACTTTCTGGGAGAAATCGAAGAGTTGTAAAGAGGGCTTCATGTGCTGCAAAGGTAGTTATTTAGGTTGGGGTGAGTGGTTGATTGGGTTGATTAGGTTAAGGAGTTGAATAAGTTGTTTGGCATAGAACCTTATCAAACCCAATCAACTACTTAACTCAATCCAACCATTCACCAACCTTTAACACTTTTTCACAATTCAATTACATGGTTATGGCTACCTTTGTATGATATGTTGAGGGGAATTTTCAAGGGCTTAATACTTTACATCTGCTTTTTACCTATGCTGAGCTATGGGCAACAGGTAGAAGCCATACGGGGTATAGTATTTAAAAAAGGAATGCTCGAGAAAATTGCCGGAGCCAGCATTACTAACTTAAAAACTAATGTTACTACAGCCAGCAATCTTTATGGCGAGTTTAATGCCAGGGTAAGTGTGGGCGATACTTTATTGATAGTAAAAGAAGGTTACACGCCATTTAAACAAGCTATAGGCAATTTCAGTACACTTTATATTAGTTTGCTGCCCAGCATTGCCCTCAATGAGGTACAGGTAAAAGGCCAAACCAAAAAGCAGGAGCTAAGCGGTTTCATGAACGATTACCGCAGTAAGGGAATATACTACGATGGCAAGCCATCCATACTTAATTATATTACCAACCCTATAACTTCATTATACGAAGCATTTGGAAAAGCACCAAGCCAGGCCAGAAACTTCGCCAGGTTTGCCAAAACAGAACAGGAAGCAACTGAGGTCGATAAAAAATATACGCCTGAAATAGTATCACGTACCACGGGGATGCAGGGCGACAGCGTACGGATGTTTATGCTCAGCTACCGACCATCGCACGATGATATTGCCAAGTGGGACGACTACGAAATTATCCTGTACATTAAAAAATCGTACGCTTCTTTCAAGAGAACCGGGGCTATTGTACCGGTGAATATTTTCAAACCTAACAACTAAAAATACAGGCTTTTAGCGGACCTGTTTATTTATTGAATACCAGATATGACGGGAAAACCTATCACCTTATTACTCTTTCTTTTTTGCTTCACACCATTGTTTTGCGAAGCCCAGCAGCTGCAATCCATAAAAGGTATTGTATATAAAAAAGGCATGCTCGAAAAAGTTGCTGGTGCTAGTATTACTAATTTAAAAACAAACGCCGTTACCACCAGCAATCTCTATGGCGAATTTTATGCCGAAGTTAATGTCGGGGATACACTACTGATAGAGAAACCCGGTTTTACACCTTTTAAACAGACGATCAGCAATTACAACACCCTCTTTATATCCCTGTTAACAAGCATTTCGCTCAACGAGGTAACCATTAAAGGCCAAACAAAAAAGCAGGAACTAAATGGAATTATAAACGACTACCGCAGTAAGGGAATTTACTTTGATGGCAAACCACCGTTATCAGCTTATTCACCTATAGGAGGTTCGCCGCTAACGGTTTTGCATGAGCTATTTGGCAGCGATGCTAAAAACGAACGCCGATTTATGAAGTTTGCCAAGAGCGAAAATGAAGCAACTGAAATAGACCGAAAGTACACACCCGATCTGGTGACTAAAACAACAGGTTTACAAGGAGACAGCCTTAGGATTTTTATGCAGAATTATCGCCCAACCCACGATCAAATTGCTAAATGGGCCGACTATGAGACCATTATTTATATCAAGAAATCTTATGCTGATTTTAAGAAAAATGGGGCGACTCCCCCGGTAAATATTTTTAAACCAAGTAATAATTAAATACCCAACGCTTCGCAGGCCTTTTCGGCAGCTAGTTTTTCAGCCAGTTTCTTGCTGAATTCTTTTCCGCTACCCATAACCTCACCGTCAACGTTTACCGAGATGGTAAAAAGTTTGTTACTTTCACCTTCCTGGTTAGTAATCTGTTCAAAAACGATGTCTTTGCCGTGGCGTTGGCACCACTCAATCAGTTTACTTTTAAAGTTAGTTTCGGTTTGCTCCAGCGTGTGGATGTCGATGTGCGACTTAATAATGTGGTTGATGAGGAAGTTTCTGGTGAAATCGTACCCCTTATCCAAATAAACTGCACCAATTAAAGCTTCAAAAGCATCGCCCAACAATGATCCCTGCCGGGTGGCACTGATCATGCGGTTATCATACTCAACCAGTTTATCAAAACCCAGTTTGCGGGCCAGCTGGTTTAAATTAGCACGGTTAACAATTTTTGAACGCAGTTCGGTTAAAAAACCTTCGTCTTTGTAGGGGTAAAGTTTAAATAAAACTTCGGCCACAACACTGCCTAAAACGGCATCGCCTAAAAATTCGAGCCGCTCATTGCTGTTCTTAACACCCTTCTTAACGCTTTGTGCAACCGATTTATGGCGAAATGCCAACCGGTATAAAGACAAATTGCCCGGCACAAAGCCGAGCAAATTCTTTAATGTTTTTACGTACTTTCTGCTTGGTGATAGGTAAAGCTTATAAAACCGTCTTACTGGCATTAAACCTTTAATTAGTCTTCGTACTTTTTAAATATCACAGAAGCATTATGGCCACCAAAACCAAAACCATTACTTTGCGCAGCACGCACTACACGTTTCTGAGCTTTATTAAAGGTAAAATTGATTTTAGGGTCGAACGCCGGATCATCCGTAAAGTGGTTGATGGTAGGCGGGATAATGTCATTTTTAACAGCCAGAATAGCAGCAATAGCCTCAACCGCACCGGCAGCACCCAAAAGGTGACCTGTCATTGATTTGGTAGAGCTAATGTTGATACGATGAATATGTTCACCGTAAGCCTCAGTAATGGCTTTAACCTCTTGTGGGTCACCGATTGGTGTAGATGTACCGTGTACATTCACATAATCAATGTCGGCAGGGGTCATGTTGGCATCCTCTAGTGCTGCTTTCATTACTAAAGCAGCTCCTAAACCATCGGGGTGCGGTGCAGTCATGTGGTAAGCATCGGCACTCATGCCGCCGCCCATCATTTCTGCATAAATTTTTGCACCACGCGCTTTAGCGTGTTCCAGTTCTTCCAGTATAATGGTACCTGCACCCTCACCGGCTACAAAGCCGTCGCGGTCAAGGTCAAACGGGCGTGAAGCCGTTGCCGGGTCATCATTACGGGTTGATAATGCATGCATGGCGTTAAAGCCACCAATACCAGCCTCGTTAATAATAGCCTCAGAACCACCACTAATAAACATATTTGCTTTGCCCAAACGGATATAGTTAAAGGCATCAATAAGCGAATTATTTGAAGAGGCACATGCCGAAACTGTGGTAAAGTTCGGTCCGCGTAACCCGTATTTAATAGAGATATGGCCAGGGGCAATATCAGCAATCATTTTAGGGATAAAGAAAGGATTAAAACGCGGTGTACCATCGCCTTTAGCAAAAGCAACTACCTCATCTAAAAACGTTTTAAGACCGCCAATACCTGATCCCCAGATAACACCTATACGGTTGGTATCCAGTTTATCAAAGTCAAGGCCGGCATCTTTAACCGCTTCTTCGGTTGAATATAGTGCGTATTGAACAAAGGGATCTAACTTGCGGGCATCTTTGCGGCCCAAAAAAGCATCGGCATCAAAGTTTTTTACCTCGCAGGCAAACTTAGTTTTGAAATTGGTTACGTCAAAACTTTTAATAAAGGCAGCCCCACTCACTCCATTGATCAATGCCTCCCAGTAATCTGGAACGTTATTGCCAATTGGAGTAAGTGCGCCAAGCCCGGTTACTACAACTCTTTTAAACTCCATTTAAACGTAGTAAGAGGAGCTTATTTAACGTTTTTTTCAAGGTAAGCGATAGCCTGGCCAACAGTACCAATTGTTTCAGCCTGATCGTCAGGAATAGCCACGTTAAATTCTTTTTCAAACTCCATGATTAATTCCACGGTGTCTAATG
>CAHJXH010000315.1 GCA_903644075.1 Sphingobacteriaceae bacterium
ATCTGAGTTAAAGTTATTATTTTAGTCAAACCAATTTTAACCTTAGCACACAGGCATTTAAATATTTTTAGGATGAGATTTTATACTGTTGTTGCTTTAGTGCTGTTGTCAAAAATCACCCTTGCCGCTTCCGGTCCGGGCATGCATTCAGACTCTACTGTTGTTACTAAAGCTTTTTCTGTTACCTCGTTAAAGCGTGATACAGCAAAAGCTTTAAGCCCGGCAGCTCAGTTTGCTAATGCATCTGGTGGCTCTATGAAAAGTCGCTTGTCTGCTATTCAGAAAGATGTTCCTTTAGATTATAACGAATTTGTACAAAGTTATATAGATAACTATACCGGCCGCCGTGAAGAATTGGGCCGCATTATGGGCTTATCTAAATACTATTTCCCTATCTACGAAAAAGCTTTCCGCGATGCGGGTATTCCGGAAGAAATTAAATTCCTTTCTATTGTCGAGTCGGCCTTAAACCCTAATGCAGTATCGCGCGTAGGCGCAACAGGCCCATGGCAATTTATGTCGACCACAGGGCGCACCTACGGCTTAGCCATCAATAACTATGTTGATGAGCGCCGCGACCCTATCCAAGCCAGTTATGCAGCAGCTGCCTATATTAAAGACGCTTACCAGGAATTTGGCGATTGGCTTTTAGCCATTGCAGCTTACAACTGTGGTAAGGGCAGTGTAGAACGCGCTATCGAAAAAGGAAATTCTATGGATTACTGGGTTATCCGCCAGTACTTACCTGTTGAAACCCGTGGCTACGTGCCTGCTTACATAGCAGTAGCTTATTTAATGAACTATTACGAGCAGCACAGAATAACGCCGCAAGTATGCGCCCTGCCTCTGCAAACCGATACCGTTACGGTAAATAAGTTTGTATCGTTCAGCAATGTATCGCGGGTATTGAACATTACTACAGATCAGTTGGTTTCGCTTAACCCATCGTACCGTATGATGGTAGTTAACGGTACCGCTGCAGCACCGCGTAAGCTAATTATCCCGAAGATCCAGACAGAGAAATTCAAAGTGTTTTATGACGCTTTAAACAACAATGCACTTAGCGTACCGCCAATGGCTGTGGTTAATACGCAGGAGGCTGATGCCGGTGGCATTGATGCTATGCCTGCTTACCACACCGTTAAAAAAGGTGAAAGCCTGGCAGATATTGCCGATAAATTTGGCATAGAGTTAAACGACCTGGTGGCATGGAACCATTTGCGTGGTAATAAAGCTATGCCGGGCCAAACCTTAAAGCTGAGCCCAGACAATGCCACAGGTGCTGCTATGGCATCAAAAGTTACTAAACCGGCAGTTGCTGCGGGTTTATAAGCTCAAATTGTATTTATAATTTACCAAATATTAAGGGCGCATTATCATTGTAATGCGCCTTTCTATTGTAGTATACAGTTGAAAAAGAATTGTAATTTTACGACCTGAATTTGAGAAGAATGAATAAAACCAATCGCAACCTCGACGCTCTTAATTACCACTCAAAAGGGCGCCCAGGTAAAATACAAGTAGTACCAACCAAACCAACCAATTCGCAGCGTGATTTAACAATGGCTTACTCGCCGGGCGTTGCACAACCATGTTTGGAAATTGCCAAAAACGTTGAAGATGTTTACAAATACACTGCCAAAGGTAACCTCGTAGCTGTAATTAGCAATGGTACCGCCGTGTTAGGATTAGGCAACATTGGCCCCGAGGCCAGCAAACCGGTGATGGAAGGTAAGGGCTTGCTCTTTAAGATCTATGCCGATATCGACGTTTTCGACTTAGAGATTAACGCTAAAACGGTTGATGAATTTGTAAATATTGTAAAGGCCCTTGAGCCAACCTTCGGGGGGGTAAACCTCGAGGATATATCTGCCCCTACCTGCTTTGAGATTGAGCGTCGTTTAAAGGCCGAGATGAACATCCCGGTAATGCACGACGATCAGCACGGTACGGCCATCATTTCGGGCGCAGCCCTGATGAACGCCTGCGAACTGCAGGGCAAAATATTAAGCCAGATTAAAATGGTGGTTAACGGCGCAGGTGCTGCCGCTGTTAGCTGTTCAAAAATGTACCTGTCGCTGGGTGTAAAGCCCGAGAATCTGGTAATGTTTGATATCAATGGTGTGTTAGATCAAACCCGGACTGACCTTGACGAGATGCGCCAGCAATTTGCTACCCATCGCACCGACGTTAAAACTTTAGCCGATGCTATGAAAGATGCCGACGTATTTGTTGGCCTTTCTGCCGGTAATGTTGTTAAACCGGATATGGTGCGTAGTATGGCACCGAACCCAATTGTTTTCGCTATGGCTAACCCAGAGCCGGAGATTGATTATGAAAGTGCAATTGCCACCCGCGATGATTTAATTATGGCAACCGGTCGTTCCGACTTTCCTAACCAGGTGAACAACGTATTGGGTTTCCCATACATTTTCCGTGGTGCGCTTGATGTGCGGGCAACTGCCATTAACGAAGAAATGAAACAGGCAGCAGCAATCGCTATTGCCGAACTGACTAAAAAACCTGTGCCGGAAGCAGTGAACCTGGCCTATAATGCCAAGAACCTGAAATTCGGCAGAGATTATATCATTCCTAAACCGATGGATCAGCGATTAATCACCGAGGTATCTATCGCGGTAGCCAGGGCAGCTGTAAATTCGGGTGTGGCACGCAAGATAATTACCGATTGGGATGCTTATGCCGAGGAGTTAAGAAGCCGCATTGGCAAGGACGATCGCTTGTTGCGTAATTTATCAATCAAGGCCAAAGAAAATCCTAAACGTGTAGTATTTGCCGAGGCTGATAATTATAAGATTTTAAAAGCTGCCCAGATTGTTAAAGACGAGGGTATCGCTACGCCAATTTTATTGGGTAACATCGATAAGATTAAAAAGATTATGGAGGAAACCGAGCTTGAGCTTGGCGACGTTCGCATGATTGACCCGCGTAAAGATGGCGCACCTTGCGTTGAAGAGTACGCCGAGTACCTGTACAACAAACGCCAGCGCCGCGGTATAACCCTTTATGAAGCCCGTAAATTAATGTGGGACCGTAACTATTACGGTGCCGCTATGGTGCAGTTTGGCGAGGCTGATGCCTTAATCTCGGGCTTAACCAAAAGCTACGTGAGCACGGTAAAACCAGCTCTGCAAATTATTGGTACCGAGCCGGGCGTAAGCCGTGTGGCTGGTATGTACATGATGATAACGCCTAAAGGGCCTGTGTTTTTTGGCGATACCACGGTAAACGTTAATCCTACTGTCGAAGAACTGGTAGATATTACGGTACTTATAGACCGCTCTGTACAGCATTTCAATATCCAGCCCCGCATTGCGCATCTGTCATACTCTAACTTTGGTTCTAATGATGGCATTATCCCCGAAAAATCACGCGAAGCGGTAAAGATCTTACACGAGAAATATCCCGATATGATTGTTGACGGCGAAATGCAGGCCAACTTTGCCATTAACTCAGATCTGTTAGGTGATAATTTCCCTTTCTCAACCCTGAGTGGCAAACCGGCCAATACCCTGATATTCCCTAACCTCGAGTCTGGTAACATAGCTTACAAGTTGTTGCAAGAGTTGGGCGGAGCCGAAGCAGTAGGCCCAATTCTGCTTGGTTTAAATAAACCGGTACACGTTCTACAATTAGGCAGCTCTGTACGCGAGATTGTAAACATGGTTACCATTGCTGTATTGGATGCACAGCAAAAAGAACAAAATGAACGGTAAGCCAAATGCTTTTTAAATTTATATTAGCTGTAGATAATGTTTGATTATATCGAAGGTAAATTAGTGTTTAAATCGCCGGCATATGCGGTTATTGATGTGGGCGGCATAGGCTACCACATCAATATTTCCGTTCATACTTTTGCCAAATTAAAAGATTTAAATCAGTATAAGCTTTATACCTGGCTGCACGTAAAAGAGGACGCTCATACGCTTTATGGCTTTGGCGATGAAGGTGAACGCCGTTTGTTTTTGAACCTGATCTCGGTTTCG
>CAHJXH010000316.1 GCA_903644075.1 Sphingobacteriaceae bacterium
GAACGCCTGCAATAGTTCATCGTACGAGATCACAGATGGGTCATAAATAATATTACAAGCCTCGGCATGGCCGGTTGTACCTGTGCAAACCAGTTTGTAAGATGGGTTAGCCACGTGGCCGCCGCTAAAGCCTGAAACCACCTTCTTCACACCTTTTAATTGCTGAAACTTGGCCTCAGTACACCAGAAACATCCGGTGGCAAAAGTGGCGGTATCAACAGTTTTAGCCTTTAAATTTTTAACGGAATTATGTGCAAATACGCTGACGAAGCTGGTAAGCAGTGCGATTAAAAAAACTATTCTTTTCATATTTAAATTTAGGGGTGTAATTTATAGGTATAAACGTAAAAAACAGGCGCAGGTATTGTCGTTAGCTCACAAACATACCGCTTTTGTATAAATGTGATGGATGGGTGACAATACCATCCATTTGTACATATTGAACGCAGTGAAATATCTTCTTCAAGATACAATTGCACAATACAGGGTGAAGAAGATTCGCTATCGATCAGAATGACAAACAGGGTTTGTAACTATACGTTTGAAAACACAAAACCGTTGCTATCTTTAACCCATTAATATACTATGGCACAATTAAAATTATTTATGATACTGCTGGGCTGTAAGCCACCTGGCAGGCATGTAGAACAGCACGATTTCTTCTTCGGCGTTGCGGCCTCACTTAATGATCTGGCAGATGAAATGCAGGCATTTTGGCCTGAGGCTTTGGGCAGGATACATATTGATGGCTGGCGCGAGGTAAATACGGTAGAAGGCTACCAGGTAAACATAGTACCCAAACAGGAAGCATCAAGCCAAAGCAAAAAGCTTTTCTTTATTAACCTTGGCGGCTACCAGCCTAATAGATTTGAGGAGCAGCACTACGTGATACTTACCGCTAAGGATGATAGCGTTTCGGCATTGAAGGACGCGAAATCTACCTTGTTTTTTCAGAACAGTAATTCTGGACACGTTGACGATAAGTACGGTATTGATGTAGATGATATCTACCAGATCGAAGATATCCTATCGCCTAACTTCAAAGAGAATTATCAGATTGAGTTAGTACCTGCTGATAATCTGTTGGAAGATGAGATTCATTTGGGCTATTTGAAGATGAGCCTGTTAAAATAGTAAATCCCTGTGCGCACCGCAACAGGGATCACTAATCAACTAACCCTCATTCTCTCTCAATGAAGTTCTTATTTATAAAACATAGTATACGGCGGTATTATTTACAGTAACCACAGGCCTCTCGACCTCAACCGGCGATTCATCTTTGAGCAGCATTTTAAGGTCGCGCTCAATGTTGCGGCTGATAGTTGTTGTTGGTGTATCTGTCGGTTTATTCTCAAACGGGTCCTGTAAATGGATAGCCATCTTTTCAATCAAAAAGAAAGAAGATGATATCGCAACTACCAGCGGAATCTGGAATACACCAAAGAATTCGATTAAACTGTATGGTAATAGCATTACAAAAAGTAAAACCATAATGTGGATGTAAAAGCTGTAAGTAACCGGGAACACGGTGTTCTTAATCCGCTCGCAGCCACCCATTGAGTTTGCGAAACGGGTTAAGGTTTCGTCCATAGCTACTTGCTGGTAGTCGTTAATCCAGTTCATGCGTAGTAGTAAGCGTAGATCATTGGCATGATGCTCCATCAAAGCCAGGGGTACATGATGTACGTCTGAAATTGAATTGCGTTCTTCGTCCGTCAATAATCTGCCGAGGTTTTGCTGCGAATTTTGCCCGCGTAAGTGCTGACTTAAGCTATGGCACCAGGCCATTTGGCGTTTAATCATCCGCTCTTTCATCGCTTTTTTATCGGCATCATCATAAGTATTATCGATAAATGAAAGCACCTGACGGGCAAATGACCGCGAATCATTTACAATGGCTCCCCAAAGTGTACGGGCTTCCCACCAACGATCATAAGCCTGGTTAGAGCGAAACGCTAAAAGCAATGAAATGATAGTGCCTAAAATACTCGGCACCGCAATGGGGATAGATACCAGCGGAATATGGTAATAAGTATGGATAACATATACAGCGGTAGAATATAGGGCCAACAGTGCCATTTCCAGCTTAATCTTCCCCAAAACATAGCTAACCGGCACATTCTTTTTTAGTAACATAATTGTATCGGTTAAATTTAAACAGTTTGTTCTTCTAATTCTTCCTGTGGCTCATCTTCGGTAGATGCCACAGGTAATAATGTGTTAATGGTAATAACCGGCACGCCGCTTCGGCTCATCAACAAGGTTGGGTCGCTGCTTTTTTCGGTAAGCAGTTCGTATTCGTAATTTTCCAGATCAATGATGGCATCAACCTCATTGCCTTCCAGGAAATTCTTGAATGCAGCTACTGTATTGCCGTAGAAAAATTCGATACGGATCTCATTGATATTAATCTTATAATCGCGCTTAATCTCGTTGCAGGCTTTGTAAAAGGCATCCGGGATATGGCGGTACTCTACAGAGCGACGCGAGAGCATCAGCAGTTCGCTTATCGAATCAGTAACACCTATAGTATGCACCATAATGATGTTGAGTTTATGCGGATAAAACTGTTGTGTGAGTTTTGGTATGCAGTTAAGCGAATGTAATTTAAAGTCGGTTGGGATGAGTAATGTTTTCATGGTAAATAATTATTGTGGTAAATACTTTTGCTTTGATACAAGAGTAGCGCACAATAATTAAGAACCTCTAAGAGAGTTATTAGAATTTGATTAGAGTTTTAGGTAATTAGAAAATTTTGTCATTCAGGAGCGATACCGAAGAACCGACCATAGAGAGCTCATTAATACCGATAAAAACAAGCAACTCATTAATAATCTTCTTCGATATGGCGTAGCGACTATACAAGGCGAAGAAGATTCTTCACTGCGTTCTGAATGACAAAGGAGAACAGTCTCCGCTTTTAAACCTTCGCCGATGGCAAAAACACCTGAATATCCGTCCCCATATTAACTTCAGATCTGATACCGATACTGCCTTTATGTAACCTGATAATATTAAGCGCTAATGGTAAACCTACGCCATGGCCCTTAAATTCATGCGTATTGGATGCACGGAAGAAGGGCTCGAAGATGTGCTGCAATTCGGTAGAGGGAATACCAATGCCCAGATCTTTAATAGATACAATCACCTTTTCATTTTCAACAGTTAGCCTCACCGTAACTAATTGGTTCTGCGAATATTTACACGAATTACTGATGATATTGGTGATAGCCAAATTGAGCAGGTTGCTGTTTCCGTTTACGTTTAACTGTTCTTCATCAGTTGGCAATGCGGCAAAATCGACCTCGATATTGCTTTGTGGATGGATCTTTTTAATTGACTCTACAGCGGTGAAGATCAACTCGTCCATGCGTGTATTTTGCCAGTTCTGTTTTTTGCCGTCGTAACCGGATTGTGCCAATAATAGTAGACTGTTTAAGATCTGCGTTAGCTTATTGGTTTCGGACTGGATGGTGGTTAAAATAGTACGTTCTTCGCTCCCGCTAGCCGTTTTGTTGATGGCCAATTCTACTTCACTGTTAATAATGGTAAGCGGTGTGCGTAACTCGTGCGAGGCATTGCTTACAAAATTATTCTGGGTTTCAAACGCGGTTTCGAGCCGGTTAAGCATGTTGTTAAACGTTTCGGATAGCTCGGCAATCTCGTCTTTACCTTTATGCTCCAGGCGCATGTGCAGGTTGCTTGATGTGATGGTATTTACCTTATCGGTTAGTTTACGCACCGGAGCAAAGGTGTAGTATGAGAATGCCTTGCCGGCAAATAGTATAATTATGAAGGAGCCTATAAAACCATACAGTAGTACTTCCTGTAAATCCTGTATCTCGCGCAAGCCGTAAGGGTTTTGGGCCGATACTACCACCAGATATTTATCCCCGCCCTGAGCTACAATTTTACCCGCATAAAATTGGTTGTCTTTTTTAAACTCA
>CAHJXH010000317.1 GCA_903644075.1 Sphingobacteriaceae bacterium
ATTTAATTTTTGATTAAAAATTGCTGTGTGGCCGCTAAATGAGATCAATGACAATTTCATTGAATCGGCCGCGAAATTGTAAAAGGTAGAAAACGTTAGCCCCTGTAATATTTGTATCTTCTTATCAGTTTGGGAGGTATCCGTGCTCTTTGCCCGTACTTTGGCCTCAATTGTATTATCCAGACTAAATCCTATACCGGCTTGCTTGGTAGCAGTGGGGCCGCCAACCGCTGTACCATTTAGCTTTGAATATTTTGTAGCCTGATATGGGTATGGTACAGAAGCCTGGCTAACAGCCGTTGTCCAAACGCCATAACTTGGGTCGGTAAAATCGGGATTATAATTAAAGCTTATGGATGGTGTCATTACATGGCGTATAGCTTTAAGTTTACCCTTAAAATTCATAGTACCATACAATTTTGTGGATAACGAAGCCCCTAAAGTGTAGTCCCCCGCTCGTTTAAAGCCGGTTAGGGTATCAATAACTAAGTTACTGCCGGTAATGCTTGTACGGTCGTACCTTTCGTTATATGATTGAAAATTCCAGTACTCATTATAGTTAACATTTGCACTAAACTGGAAATTCCTAAGGAACGTAAGGTTTAAGCTAACAGGTATATTTTGTTTAAAACCGCTTTGTAAACGTTTTGCTAATGTATTTCCCTGAAAAAGCTCATCCTCGGGCAATCCTGCAACTTTATTGGTACCCGATGAGTTATAGCTAATAGATATTTTTTGATACCATTTTTGTTCACCTACCCGATCTTTTGAATCGAACGGACTTATACTGGCCATGTTAAAAGTGAAGGATGGTAACTCTAGGTCAACAGTTTTCTTTGCCAGATCCTGGCTGTGCGACAAGTTTGCAGTAAAGTTGAACGGAGTACCTGCCCAGGTTTTCGAGTATGCGATGCTGGAGTGCAGGTTGTTTTGTGTAATCTGTTGTAAGTTATAATTCTGATTTGCTCCAGAGTTTGAATAATAACTACTCGAGCCCGCATTGACCGAAGCGCTGAATACCGAACCGGGGTGCGCACTGGGATCCTGCGAGTGCGACCATAAAATGTTAAATGTTTTTTGTGCAGGGTCTCCAGGGTTACCATAGTTATTCGAGGCATAATCAAACCTGGCAGTACCCGTGTATTGGTACCTCACAATATACCGCGCTGTTGTACCTATTTCATAAGAACCTTTTGTATATATCGAACCATTTGTAGTTAAATCAATATTATCGTTAATCCCAATATAATAACCAAAATTTTGCAGATAAAAACCACGCTTCTGGTCCTCACCAAAAGTAGGCAGTATTACACCTGATGCTCTAGTATTGGGCTTGGGGAAAAACCCAAACGGCACAGCCAATGGTAGTGGCACCCCTTCAATTTCGAGATAAGCAGGCCCGGAAACAATTTGATTTTTTTCGGCAATACCTTTTGTTATTACAATACCAA
Organism: Sphingobacteriaceae bacterium; assembly: GCA_903644075.1. GTDB lineage: Bacteria > Bacteroidota > Bacteroidia > Sphingobacteriales > Sphingobacteriaceae > Mucilaginibacter. Next base: position 1,452 of record CAHJXH010000317.1, read on the forward strand.
AGTGTGTATCCGGATACGGCAAATCGCAGGTACTATATAAAACGTTGTGATAAGCCACCTCATTTTCATTGAGTTTTTTGGCCAAACCGCCCGATACAAAGTTTCCTCCCTGCTCTGAGGCGGGATTAAATACCTTTCCTTTTTTAGTTTCGTAATTGTAGTAGATAGAATCTGCTGCTGCAGGCTTGTCATTTTTTTGCTTGGTAATTGGCCGGCCTACATAACGGTGTGTACGCGGGTCTATCCGGCCTTTCGCAAATATCTGGTGGTTCTTCTGGTCAACCCTGATAAAATCGGCATCGAGCTCAAAATCTTCATATGTAACTCGTGCTTTACCATAGAGATACATAATATTATGATCATTATCGGTGTAAGTAGAGTCTTCTGCGCTCCATTTTACCATCGATTCCAGTCGGCTATTTGATTTTGAAGATGTATCTTTAGCTGCGGAAGCGGGTTTGGCACCTTTAACAGGTTTGCCTTTTTTACCCTGGGTAGGTTTAGCTTTGGGTAGTGTGTCTCGCTGGATAATTGTATCAATAGCCAATAAATGCTTGTTAAAAGCGTTATTATTGGCAGCTAATGATACATTCGCCGCGATAACAAGTGATAAGATAAAAAATAGACTGGCGAATTTCAAAATTAGTTTCGAATAGTATTTTTGCAGTTCAGATAACAGCGTTCAAAAATAATGAAAAATAAAGCATTCAAAAGATTCATTTACGGTACTTGTATATTCCTGTTTTCAATTCCATTGTTTTCATTTAAAATTTTACCAGATACAGCTAAAAAAGACAGCACCGTTTACAACGGCTATAAAGTTAAAACTATTGTTGTTGATGCTGGGCATGGTGGAAAAAGAGCCGGGGCGTCCGGCGATTATTCCGTTGAAAAGAATGTAACGCTGGCATTGGCTTTTAAATTGCAGAAGGCATTAGAAAAAGATGTGCCCGATGTTAAGGTGGTAATGACCCGCACCACAGATGATGACATTTTATGGCAAAAACGATCTGATATTGCAAACGAAGCCAAAGGCGATCTTTTTATTTCATTACACTGTAATTCACTATCGGATAGAACCGTTACGGTAAACGGTCGCAAAAAACGTGTGCCCGATCAGTCCGGCCGTGGTGTTTTATTGCTGGTGTACGGTTTTCACCGTGGCGGAAATGAAAAAGGGGGCGATAATGAAGAAGCTGCTGCAATAAGAGAAAACTTAATTGAGGAAAAAGATGTTAAAGGTGGAAGTACGGTTGATTTTAACGACCCCACCCAGATGATCTTACTCAATGCGTTTAAAAACAAATACAGGAAAAACAGTATTCGCCTGGCAAATATATTGAACGATGAGTTTAAAGAAACAGACGGACGGGCGAGTGAAGGTGTAAGAGAGCAAAGTATTTTAATATTATGCCATAGTGCAATGCCGGCTGTGCTGGTAGAAACAGGTTATATTAATAACCCTAAAGACGAAGCTTACTTAAACTCTGAAGAAGGACAAAATGAAATCATCAGTACACTTATAAGGTCAATAAAAACGTATAAAGCAGAACTGGAACAATCAAACTAAACATATTCAATCTAAAACATCTACATTTTGAAAATAAATAACGAAACCAAAGTAGGCGTACTAACTGTAGTAGCCATTACTATATTATTATTGGGATACAGTTACTTAAAAGGTTCTGACGTATTTTCGAGCGATAATCGCTTTTATGCAGTTTACAGAAGCGTTGAAGGCTTAACAGTTTCTAAACCTGTGTTAGTGAACGGCTTCCCTATAGGCAAGGTTTCTAAAATGGAACTACAGCCAGATGGGCGTACCACTGTTGAGTTTAAAATTCAACATAAATACAATGTGCCGGTTAACACATTAGCCAAATTAGAAAGCACCGACCTTTTAGGCGGCAAAGCAATTATATTTGAACTGGGTACCAGTAAAGAATATGCCGACGATAAAGATACCCTCCGCGCTGATGTACAAGGCAGCCTTGCCGAAAGCCTGCAGCCAATACAAAGAAAAGCCGAGTTACTATTCGCAAAACTGGATTCGACGTTGAGTTCTGTTAACAAGATCCTGAACCCGGATTTTCAAAAGAATGTGGACCGTAGCTTTTTAAGCATTGCCAACTCGCTGCAAACACTCGAGGGTACTACAAAAAAGATTGACAACCTGGTTGGAGCACAAAGCAGCCATATTGGTAATATCATGAACAATGCGGAAGTTGTATCGGCAAACTTAAAGGTTACAACCGGGCACCTGCAAACAGTATCTACTAACTTCGAAACCTTTAGCACTGATTTGGCTAACGGTAACGTTAAACAAACGTTAGACAACGCCAATAAAGCAGTTGCCGATCTGCAAGCTACTATAGCCAAAATTAATAATGGCACAGGCTCTATCTCATTATTGTTAAATGATGATCAGATGTATAAGAACCTTAACGCTGCATCGGGCAACTTAAACAATCTGTTTATTGATAT
>CAHJXH010000318.1 GCA_903644075.1 Sphingobacteriaceae bacterium
AACTGTACCAACGCGAGGTATTTAAATTGCTGAATAATTAAATAACCTCAGAACCCCATACTTAACTTTAAAGCGGGAACCGGGTATGGCGTAGTATTTACAGCATACATAGGTTGCGATATTACATCTGTACTAAGTTGTAAGCTTAGATTATTATCAACCGAATAAGAATGGATAAACTTCGCACTGATATAGGCATCGATGCAATTAAGCCCCCACACGCCGATGATCCCAAAAATACTGATCTGCACGTTACGATTGCTGTTATCGGCATAATGAAAAAACTCATTGGCCGATGCTGCATTACCTTTAAAAACAGGATTGCCCGGTTTACCATCCCGACGGGCGAAACCTTCGTTCACATATAAATTATAGTCGCTCCTGTTTACAATTATCGCCCTTCCTAACAAGGCGAAACCTCCATATATTAACGGCACTTTCCAATATTGCTTATTATAAACCTGCCCCCAGCCAGGTAGTATGGCCGATCTTACCCATGCCTTGCGCGGATTATGGCCTACGTTGGGAGGATCAATTTCGTTAACATCATTTTTCAGAATAAATATTTTAGACGATGCCGAATCGCCAATGGCGGTATTATTATTATTGGAGAGTTTTGCCTTACCCGGCTTTTGTGCAACGGCATTTAAGCAGATAAGGGCAAAGCAGCTTAGCACTAACAAAGGCTTATAACCAGTTGTAAATAATGTGCGTAATTGTGTTTTTAAAAGCATTAAGCAAAAAATATGATCAGAAATAGGTTGTGTTAAGCTTACTAACGGATAAACAGCACATTCTATATATCCACCTAAATATTACTGCTGTGATTACTTTATTTATTCGGCTAATTCCCAATTATCAAACAAAACATTTTCCATTAACTTTATAGCATAGTCAACAATTAAAAAACAAGCATTGGCTTCTAAATACAGCAACCTTATACTCTACATTTTAAAATGCTTAATAGGTACTGCCATCGGCTTTTATCTGTACAGGCTTTACCCAACCCTGGGCGCATGGTGCTTAATCTCTATCATATTGGTTTTGGCCCCCGATGAGAAGGACGCTATCAATTTAGCCACCAGCCGAATTATAGCAAATATTGTTGGCGCTGTAATTGGGTTAACGCTATTCTATATCCATCCCATCAATTTATTTATGATCTGCCTGGGTATTACAGCATCTATAATAGCATGCGAACTATTAAAACTGCAAACAGCCACCCGTTCGGCAGGGGTTGCATTGCTGATTATAACTATGCACCAACCCGGGCAATACTTTTGGGATGTGGCTTTAGAACGCGCCGGTGGTGTAGTTTGCGGCTGTATTATAGGGATGATTATTACCTACATATTCCATATCTCTTTGCTTAAATATAAAAAGGCAGGTACATAATTTTATTGTCAGTCCAATTACATGTTTTACCATTAGCAAAACTATAGTTAACTTGATGCTTTAGTTTAGTATCAATCAAAGCATTTACTATGGATTTACAATTGAAAAATAAAATTGCCCTTGTAAGCGGCTCAACGGCAGGTATAGGTTTCGCCATTGCCAAACAATTAGCTGCCGAAGGCGCACATGTAATAGTTAACGGCCGCACCAGCCAGCGTGTTGATGCCGCTGTGAAACAAATTATTGATGAAACTGGCAACACAGAAGTTACCGGTGTGGTAGCCGATTTCGCTAAACCCGAAGAAATTGCCGCCCTAATTACCCAGGTACCTGAGCTTGATATTTTAATTAATAACGTAGCCATATTTGAGCCCAAAGCTTTTGCCGACATTACCGATGAGGACTGGCTGAAATTCTACGAGATCAACGTACTAAGCGGCATCCGTTTATCGCGGGCTTATTTCGATAAAATGCTGAAGAAGAATTGGGGACGCATTATTTTTATTTCGAGCGAATCGGCCATTCAGATCCCGGAAGAAATGATCCATTACGGTATGACTAAGACTGCTCAGTTAGCCATAGCCCGCGGATTGGCCGAATTAACAAAAGGCACTAATGTAACCGTAAACTCGGTACTGCCCGGCCCTACCCTATCTGAAGGTGTTGGCGGTTTTATAGACGGCCTTGCCAAAGATCAGCAGAAAACCAAAGAACAGGTTGAGGAAGATTTCTTTAAAACCATGCGCCCTACATCCATCATCCAGCGCTTCTTAAGTACTGATGAGGTGGCCAACATGGTGGTATACCTATCCAGCCCTTTAGCATCGGCAACAAACGGGGCAGCTATTCGTGCAGAAGGCGGTTTGTTAAAGGGAACGGTATAATTTCTGATGTAAATGTGTGAATATGCAGATGCTTGGCAAAGAAGTAGCTGCACATCTTAAATCATTTCACATCTTTGCAGTAATGGACCAAGTACTTGATAATCCTTTATACAATGCCCTGCTAAGCGGTTGTAAACATTTTGCTAACGGCAATGATAAAGTAAAATATTTCCCCAAAGAGGTTTCGCCTTTTGCGGGTACCAGTGACTTAAGTGCTGCATCATTAACAGCATTATATGATATGCTGCCAGAAGGCCGTGTAGTGGTTTTTATAACCGCCCAACAACCGGATATCCCATCGCAATGGCAGGTTGTTCATCAGTCAAAAGTGTACCAGATGATGGGCGACAGCGTGTTGTCTGTTGATACCGAAATTGCCGAAATTGCACCCCTAACCATGGCAGATGTACCGCAAATGCTAAGCCTTACCAAACTCACCAACCCCGGCCCGTTTGAAGAACGCACTATTGAGTTCGGTAACTATTCCGGTATTTTTAATGATGGGCAACTAGTGGCCATGACCGGCCAGCGCCTGCACATTGATGATTACATTGAGGTAAGCGCTGTTTGTACCCATCCCGATTATTTGGGCAAGGGTTATGCCCGCGCCCTCATAATGCATACCATTAAACAAATTGTGGCGATGGATAAGATTCCGTTTTTACATGTGCGTACCGATAACACCCGCGCTATTGAAGTTTATAAAAATTTAGGCTTTACGATACGGCAGGAATTGTTTGTGAATGTGTTGTTGAAAAAGTAATCTTCATTCGTCATGCTGAACTTGTTTCAGAACCCCATTGGGACAGGTATATAGCTTTACTTACGCATACTTAACTGTGGGGTGCCGAAATAAATTCGGCATGACGGTGGGAATAAAAAAAGCCCAATAACTTTCGCTATTGGGCTTTTTTAGAAAAAATCAGGCTAATATTATATCCCTGTTTTCTTAATAATATCAGCAGGTAAAGCTTTTTTATTCAGCAATAAAGCAGTGGTTTTATAGCGCACAAATGCTTTGGTAACGTACAGGTATCCTTTGTAATCGTTACTTACGCCCCATGAGTTTTTAACAATGTAGTACTCTTTGCCGTTTTGGTCTTTAGCCAAACCTACAATGTGCATACCATGGTCATCAGTGGTGCTGTAATCATCAAATGCCTTTTGGCGAACTTCCGGCGTAATGGTCATTTCCGGTTTAGGGCCATCAAACATTTCTTTTTTCTGTTCGGTGGTCATTACGTCGTAAGGCACTTCGGGTACATAAGCCACGCCGTTAACCCAGCTAAAGCTTTTCTCGCTTACATCGGTAGCCCAAGCCACGGTGTAGCCGTTTTTCAAAGCGTTGTCAATTACGTTGGTCACGTCATCCAGCTGTAGGTTATAAACCTGATCGTACGACCAGTTATCCGGCACCAGCAATGTAAATTTTTTGTAGTAAGGATGATCTGTGAATGATGAAAACTCCACATAATCATCCGGGTTTAAACCTACTACCTGTTGCGCAAAAGTTTGCGGAGTATACTTTTTACCATTGTACTCAAAACTCTCAGGCACTTTACCCAGGTAGCTATCCAATGTTGAGGTATAAGAGA
>CAHJXH010000319.1 GCA_903644075.1 Sphingobacteriaceae bacterium
GGGAGGACACGGGCTAAAGTTGCTGTGGGAAACATTTGCTTTTCCGCTAGCTTCTCCCCTGCTTTCGGGTTTTTCTGTTGATGAGTTAACGCATGGCTTACTTTTCCATCCCGATGGGCCGATGTTTAGCTATGCTGTAAGTGTGCTCATTATTGTAGTACTGGCTATTGCTACCGTATTTATAATGATACGCATCCTTAAAACTGTGCCTTATGCCGAATATCGATTGGTGCTATCGGTAGTGTATATTGTAAGCGTGTTATTTTTCGGGATCGCGTTTTTCCGCCAGTTGGCTATTTCTTACGAAGGCAGGCACTTCCGTATGGTGGGCCTGGTATTTATACCAGGAGCGATATACCTGATTAGCCGCTTACAACTTGGCTACAGGGCTGTATTTGCTATAGTGTGGCTTGGCATTATTTATGCCAGCGTACAATATCTTGTAAGCGGCTACCATATTAATAACGAGGAAAGTGCTCACGGCACATCGGGCATCACCCAACAGTTTTTAGACCAGGCCGCGTTAGATGAATTAAAACAACAGGACGACAGTCATAAAAATGCCGTATTTGTTTTCATAAGCCCAGATCTGGGTTTAGAAGTCCGTAACAATCGGGTAGTTACCCTCGACCCTATCGGGCAGGACATGAAGATCAACTACGAAGATTTTCAGCATTGCGGCCATTCAGGGCCACTATATATCTTCCTGCCTTCGAACTATAAAGGTGCAAAGGCAAGCATGATCATGAAATCATTCGAAGACTATAAGGGCTTTAAACTGACCCAGCTAAGCGAAGATTACGTAATGTATTCGGCCGATTAAACTGCGGTGTTAATCTCTTTCCAAAGCAGGTCTTTTAATTCTAAAAGGCCTTTTTGTGCAACAGACGAAATAAACGTAGCCGGGATACCAGCAGGTAATTCCAGCTTCATTTCGGCCAGTAGTTCATCATCTAACAGATCCGATTTAGTAATGGCCAGTACACGTGGTTTATGGATCAGTTCCGGGTTGTATTCTTCCAGTTCGTTCAGCAGAATATCGTATTCCTGTTTCAGTGTACGGTTAGTATCCGCGGGGATCATAAACAGTAATACCGAATTACGCTCGATATGGCGCAGGAAACGGAAACCAAGTCCCTTACCTTTTGATGCACCTTCGATTATACCCGGTATATCGGCCATTACGAAGGATTTATTATCGCGATAGGCCACAATGCCCAGGTTGGGTACAATGGTAGTAAAGGCATAGTCGGCAATCTCTGGCTTGGCTGCAGATACTACAGACAACAGTGTTGATTTACCTGCATTAGGAAAACCCACCAAACCAACATCGGCCAGCAATTTTAATTCAAGGATATTCCAAACTTCTTTACCACCTTCGCCGGGTTGGGCAAAGCGGGGAGTTTGGTTGGTTGATGATTTAAAGTGCCAGTTACCTAAACCACCACGGCCACCATCGGTTAATATTTTAGTCTCACCGTCTTGTGTTATTTCGAAGACGATCTCTCCGGTTTCGGCATCACGGGCAATTGTACCAAGTGGTACTTCCAGAATTTCGTCCCTACCTGTTTTTCCCGATTTTAATGAGCTGCTACCCGCACCACCATCGCCAGCAATTACGTGTTTACGGAATTTAAGGTGAAGCATAGTCCACAATTGGGCATTGCCTTTTACTATAACGTGACCGCCTCGGCCACCATCGCCGCCATCAGGGCCGCCTTTTGCTGTTAAAATATCGCGGTGCAAGTGCGAAGACCCAGCCCCACCGTGCCCAGAACGACAGCATATTTTTACGTAATCAACAAAATTTGAACCTTGAGACATAATGTTAGTCCGGAAGTCGGTAAGACCGTAAGTCCGAAAGCTTATTTTTAGTCGAAAAATCCGAAAAGACGAAAAATCCGAAAGTGTTTAAAATGTATAAAGTTCCGAAAACTCCAACAAGCGGATTTTCCGGAACTTCTTAGTTAATGTTTAATCAATATAGGAGACTAATAAATCTTTTATCTTCCGGTCTTTTCGACTTTCCGACTTCCGGACTCAATTAATACCCTTGTATCACCCCATCAATACCATCGAATATCTCTTCGATAGAGCCGATGCCATTAATGCTGGTAAATTTGTCCTGCGCTTTATAAAAATCGGCAACAGGAGCAGTTTTATCATTGTATTCTTTAATACGTTTAGCAATTACTTCGGGGTTGGCATCATCCGGGCGGCCAGAATCTTTACCTCTCAGTAATAAACGGTGTTGTAGTTCTTCAGGGTCAACCTCCAGGGCAATCATACCATCTATTTGTGAACCCTTGCTTTCTAACAGGCTATCCAAAGCTTCTGCCTGGGCTACAGTGCGTGGGAAACCATCAAAAATAAACCCTTTAGCATCTTTATTACTATCCAGCTTATTGCTGATCATACCAATTACAACAGCATCGGGCACTAATAAACCATCGTCCATCAGTTTCTTGGCTTCTATACCAAGTTCGGTACCATTTGCAATTTCGCTCCGCAGCAGATCACCGGTTGAAAGGTGTATCAGCCCGAACTTTTCAATAATATTTTGAGATTGTGTACCCTTCCCGGCTCCGGGAGGACCAAACAGTACTAAGTTTAGCATGTGTTGATTTTAAATTTAAAAAGCCTTTCATGTGCAGAACAAGAAAGGCTTAATTTTAAAAGTGGACCTGAAGGGAGTCGAACCCCTAACCTCCTGATCCGTAGTCAGGTGCTCTATCCAATTAAGCTACAGGTCCAAACCATATTTATCCAGAGACTTTCTTATTACTAATTCCGTCTCCGAAACGGAATGCAAAAATAGAAATCCTTTTGAATATCTCCTAAAAAAATTGAAAATTATTTCACCTTTTCTGCAATAGCCTCAAAGTCAGGTAAATCACCGGCATTCTCTAACACTTCTGCATAAATAACGTTCTGTTCTTCATCCAAAACAAAGGCAGCGCGTTTAGAAACACCCTTTAAACCGAAGGCAAATTCCTGGTATAAAGCATCATAAGCAGCAGATACTTCTTTATTAAAATCAGAAAGCAGCGGAAATTGGTAATTATTTTCTTCTTTGAATTTAGCCAAAGTAAAAGGCGAATCAACAGAAATACCTAATATCTGGGCATTTAAGCCATCGTAGTAGCCAAAGCTATCGCGCATGGTGCAAAGCTGCGTGGTACAAACACCGGTAAAAGCCAATGGGAAAAAGTGGATCACTACTTTTTTGCCTTTAAAATCGGCTAATGACACCTCTTTAACCTCTGTAGAATATAATTTAAACTGTGGGGCCGCCTGGCCGATTTGTAATGACATGTTTTATGTTTTTGTGCCGTAAAAATAAATACCTGCCGCTAATTGTATGTTATAACAATGTATTTATTTTTACAGAAACCCTATGTATCTATGAAACACCTTATTACATTTTTATTATTTGCAGGCTTAATAATTAACGCGCAGGCCCAACAACTTAACGGCACAGTAAAAGATGCCAATACTAAAGAGCCGATAGCCTTTGTTTCCATTAAGGTCAAGGGCTCAAATATTGGTACGGTTACTAATGAGCAGGGCGAATTTTCAATCAACACACCCCTGCCTGCAACGCTTATCGTAAGCCATTTAAGCTATAAGCCCAAAGAAACCGTAATTAATGATAGTCAATTGCTGATAATTTCCCTGACACAGCAAATCATCCAATTACCAGAAGTTACTGTTGGGAACGCTGCGCTCGAAATTATTAAGCAAACTGCAGCTAAGGCAGGTAAAAACCTCCATACTGAATATTTCCCGAAAGTGTTTTTCCGTCGCTTAACCACCGAAGGAGATAAATCAACCTTTTTTGCTGAAAGTTTTTTAGATGCCGAGT
>CAHJXH010000320.1 GCA_903644075.1 Sphingobacteriaceae bacterium
CGATCTTTACCGAAGGCGATTGGGTTTATCGGCAGTTGAAACAATTTAATGTACCGGATAGCGCCATACTCATTGAAAATAAATCGCGAAATACAATTGAAAACGCTGTGTTTACCAAGAAGCTCCTATTGGCTAAACACCTGCAACCACCCTATTTACTGGTAACTTCGGCCTTCCACATGCGCCGGTCTGAACTGATATTTACCAAGGCCGGGCTGCAAACCATACCCTACCCCAGCCATTATACGGCAGGCTTCGGTAAGTTTACCATCTATTGGTTTTGGCCAAGCACCGAGACATTAAATACCTGGGAGTATTATAATAAAGAACTGATTGGATATGTGGTGGCGTGGCTGAGGAAATTTTAATTTAATTTGTTGATTTGATAATTCGTCGATGCCTATTGCTCGCACAAACTGCTAATAACCAAATTATTGTGGCCTCTTGATTTTCGGATAGCACAACACTGGCCCACTCACTGCCTTCAATAGAAAATCGAGCAGCCACGAGCTTTCTTTTTGGTACTTTTTCTTTGGCGGTCAAAGAAAAAGTACATCCACTGACGATTCATAGCTCATTTTGCCCTTCCTAATGAAAAACGGATTCGTGCGTTATCTAAGTTACTGCTCTGTAGGTCGGGGATTGCTTCGTTCCTCGCAATGACGAGCTGGGTGGCAGGAAGAGTACTAAAACAAAAAAGCACCCACTTTTCAGCAGATGCTTTTAATTCATTAATTCACTGATTCCGTTAGCTATTAACCGGCTCCTTCTTCATCTAATCAATCTACAATCACACAAATCAATCACACATCACTGCCGGCCAACAAGCTAACGGTCAAGTGAATTAATGAAATATATTATTCGTTCAGGAACACAAACTGGTTGTCGAACATATCCAGTTTTATCTTACTGTCTTTATCAATTGTACCTGCGAGGATCTGTTTAGATAACTCGTTCAGGATCTTTTTCTGAATTACACGCTTCAGCGGACGGGCACCATATTGCGGGTCGTAACCTAACTGGGCCAGCCAGTCTAAAGCCTCATCGCTGGCCTCCATGGTAATACCCATTTCTTGCAGGGTATTTTGTAGTTGTTTAAACTGCAGTTTTACAATGGCACTTATTTCGTTGCGGCCAAGCGGTGTAAACATGATGATCTCGTCGACACGGTTCAAGAACTCCGGACGGATGGTACGTTTCAGCAAGTCAAACAACTGAGACTTGGTACGTGCCATCAACTCGTCTTTATCTCCTTCATCATATGCTTCAAAGTTCTCTTGAATGATGTTCGAACCAATGTTCGAAGTCATAATGATGATGGTATTTTTGAAGTTTACCACGCGGCCTTTATTATCAGTTAAACGTCCATCATCCAATACCTGCAACAGAATGTTGAACACATCCGGGTGAGCCTTTTCAATCTCATCCAACAGAATTACACTGTATGGTTTCCTGCGAACGGCTTCGGTTAATTGTCCGCCTTCATCATAACCTACGTAGCCCGGAGGCGCTCCTATCAGTCTAGATACGGCATGGCGTTCCTGGTACTCCGACATATCGATACGCACCATAGATTGCTCATCGTTAAACAGGTAATCGGCCAATGCTTTAGCCAGCTCTGTTTTACCCACACCGGTAGTTCCTAAAAATATGAACGACCCGATTGGTTTACGTTTATCCTGCAAACCGGCACGGCTGCGGCGTATGGCATCGCTAATGGCTTCTATCGCTTCTTCCTGGCCTGCTACACGTTTGTGCAGCTCATCTTCCAAACTCAGCAGTTTTTCGCGCTCGCTTTGCACCATTTTACTTACCGGGATGCCTGTCCAGCGTGCAACCACACCGGCAATATCATCGGCTGTAACTTCCTCTTTCAGCATACGGCTCGTAGATTGGTTAACCAGCAACGCAGCCTTCAGCTTATCAACTTCCTCCTGCGCTTCGCGGATACGGCCGTAACGAATCTCTGCTACCTTACCATAATCACCTGCACGCTCGGCTTGTTCTGCTTCGAGCTTATAGTTTTCTATCTGCTCAATTTTAGAGTTAATGCCATCAACCAGATCTTTTTCGCTTTGCCATTTAGCACGCAACTGATCGCGGTCGGCAGAAAGGTTGGCAATTTCTTCACTTAATTCTGTAACCTTACGGCTGTCGTTTTCGCGTTTAATCGCTTCACGCTCAATCTCCAGTTGCATAATGCGGCGCTCCAGTTCATCGACAGCTTCTGGTACCGAATCCATTTCTAAACGGAGTTTAGAAGCGGCCTCGTCCATTAAGTCGATCGCTTTATCCGGTAAAAACCTATCAGCAATATAACGTTGCGACATTTCTACCGAAGCAATAATGGCCTCGTCCAAAATCCGCACTTTATGGTGGGTCTCGTAACGTTCCTTCAATCCACGGAGGATCGAGATCGCATCAGCAGCATCCGGCTCATCAACCTGTACGCGCTGAAAACGACGTTCAAGCGCTTTATCCTTCTCTATATATTTTTGATACTCGTTAAGTGTAGTTGCACCAATGGCCCTTAATTCGCCACGGGCAAGGGCTGGTTTCAGGATGTTTGCGGCATCCATTGCCCCTTCGCCACCACCGGCACCAATTAAAGTGTGGATCTCATCAATAAACAAAATGATCTCACTATCGCTTTGGGTAACTTCTTTAATAACGGCTTTTAAACGCTCTTCAAACTCACCTTTGTATTTGGCGCCTGCAACAAGTGCCCCCATATCTAACGAGTAAACGGTTTTGGTTTTCAGGTTCTCGGGCACATCGCCTTTGATTATCCGGAAAGCAATACCTTCGGCAATTGCTGTTTTACCAACACCTGGCTCGCCCACCAGTACCGGGTTATTTTTGGTACGACGCGATAAGATCTGGATTACACGACGAATCTCTTCATCACGGCCGATAACCGGGTCGAGCTTGCCAGATTCGGCGTAATCATTTAGGTTACGGGCATATTTGTTAAGTGCGTTATAAGTAGCTTCGGCGTTTTGGTCGGTCACTTTATTATCGCCGCGTAATGCTACAATGGCTTTTTTAAGATCCTTCTCATTAACACCGGCATCTTTCAAGGCATTACCTGCGGGATCGTTTACCGAGAGGATACCCAGTAACACATGCTCTACAGATACAAATTCGTCTTTAAATTCTTTCAAATAGCTCTGTGCCTTTTGTAATGCCGAGTTGGTATTAGATGACAGGTATATTTCGCTTCCGCTCACCTTGGGATATGAGGATATTTGCTTATCCAATACATCATTAAGGCGGGTAACGTTTACATTTAATTTCTTTAACAGGAATGATACAACGTTTTCATCAGCCAGTAACAAACCTTTTAGCAGGTGCGCATTTTCAATGGCCTGCTGCTGATTGGCAGTTGCAATTTCTGAAGCCTTTTGTATAGCTTCTTGTGCTTTTATAGTATAGTTGTTAAAATTCATAATACAGCTATTTCAATTTACTTGCCAGCACTTTAAATTTGTTAAAATGGCAGCCAGAATTAGTTTAAAGCGACATTTTGTCCATAACCAACCTTATTGTTACAAACAAAACAGCCATAAGGGCGTATATTTAAGTACATCTTATAATTATGAAAAAAGTCGCATTATCTATAATCGCTTTGCTGGTATTAATTGTTTGTATTATTGCCTACTTTCTGGGGATTGGTGGGGATGCCACCAAGAGAGTGAATGGTTGATTGTGTGAGTAGTTGATTGAGTTATTAATACACCACGTCATGCCGTCCGCCGATAGGCGGATCGGCACACCACAGGACAATGTAAATCAAGCAATCGCAAACTTA
>CAHJXH010000321.1 GCA_903644075.1 Sphingobacteriaceae bacterium
GAAGAAATAATACTGGAAGTTGTTAAAAATTATGATTACCCTGTATGCTTCGATTTCCCGGCGGGGCATATACCGGATAATAACAGTTTGATTTTGGGTAGGCAGGTGTGTGTTTCTGTGCAGGGGCAGGAGGTTGACGTTAAATATACTTAAAAAATAGTGGCATAAAAAGCCCGGTAATAATGAATTCCCGAGCTTTGAGGTATTTAGCCTGTCAGGTCATTAAAAAAGTATTGAGGAATGCAGTAAAAGCCGGGATAGAATCAGCTGCTTCCCGGCTTTTGCACTAACTCTTTTACCAGCCTGGATTTTGAGGCTTTAAATTTGGATTAACCGTAATGTCATTTGAAGGTAACCCCCAAACAAACTTGTTGTCATCAGGAGAGATGTTTAAGGTATAAAAACCAATGCCACCTTGAAGGGCATCCACATTCTGTGCTTTTCCTGTCCTATTGAAACCTAAATGCCACCGTTTTAAATCATCTAAACGGAAACCTTCAAAAGAAAGTTCCCGGAACCTTTCTGTTCTGATTGAATCACGCAAAGAAGTTCCACTTGCATTAACATCGGATATGCCACGGTTTTTCCTTAAGGTATTTAATGCTAATAAAGCATGTTCAGGGTCTGAATTATTAGCAGCAGCTTCAGCAGCTATCAGGTAAAACTCTGCAATGCGGAATACCTTTGGTTCATTATAATAATTAGAAATTGTCCCTGAGAAAAATGCCGGGTTACCGGGATATTTATTTACTAAATCAAGCGTGTAATCAACGCCTTGAATAGTTGCAGTTTGAGTAGTGAAATAGGTGGCTTTACGGATATCACTGTTAACGTATAGATCCAATACTGACTTTAAAGGTACAAAATCGGGATCATAATTGCCAGTCGAAGTATTAAACGATAAATAATTATCATAATAGTTGGTAGGTAATTGAGAGGGGCTGTAGTATATTTGAAAAATAGACTCCACTGTGCCGTCATTAGCCCAATAATCCTGGAAAGCTGCCAAGTCTTTTATTAACGGATAAGTGCCGCTTGTGATCAATTTATTGGCTGCGTTATAAGCGCCTGCCCAATCCTGCGTATGTAATTTCACCCTTGCCTCTAACGCTGTTGCCGCATCAATGGTAAAAGTTTGGGCACCTTGTGAACCTTCTACGTTAGCCAATAAACCCTCGGCGGTCGTTATGTCTGAAAGGATTTGGTCATACACTTGTTTAACAGTAGCCCTTGGCGGATTTTGAAATAAATTATAAGTAATAATCAAAGGCACCCCCGGATCATTAGCTGCACTTGCCGGTTCATAAGGTTTTGCCCATCTTAGTATCAGCCTGTGGTAATAATAAGCACGTGCTAAATACAGATCACCTGTATATTGGTTAAGTTCAGCCGTTTCATTAGCGTTAGCAGGTTTAATGGTTTTAAAACCATCTATCGCCACATTAATATTTGCAATGGCAGCATAATAGCCGGACCAAACGTCTCTGATAAGATAATCATCTGATAAAAAGAAGGTTCCCCACCTATGCTCAGAGCCATTCCGGTTGCCAAAATCTAAAGTGGCATTTAATTGATCGCTCTGTATGTCTGTACCATTTTGTTCTTCTCCGTAATTGTTTCTGAATGTAGAGTAAACACCAATGTCCCATTGCGCTGCATCACTTACAGTTTTAAAAGCATCCTTAACCTGGATGGCATCATACGGGCGTACCGTATCAATTTTTTTACATGATGTAATGCCCAAAAGTACTGATAGGCATAGGGTAATATATATATTAAATTTTTTCATGTCTTAATAATTAAAAGTATTATCAATGTTTTAGAAAGTTACTTCAACACCTAATGAATATTGTTTGGTATTAGGGTAATTGCCTAATGCTATGTTAGAGTCAACTTCCGGATCAGACCCTAAGTATTTGGTAACCGTTAACAGGTTACGTCCGTCAACATAAATTTTAGCTCCTTTTATTACCTTGGTATGTGCAAGTATTGATTGCGGCAATGTATATCCAATGGTAAGGTCTTTCAACCTCATAAATGAAGCATTCTCAAGCAACTGTGAATCAAATTGTGTAAATTGATAGTTATTTACATCAGGGAATAAGGCTACATCACCAGGTTTTTTCCAGTAATTGGCCACTCTTTTGGTTTGGTTATACCCAGGGAACTGGTTAGGGTTTTCATAAAAATACCTGTCATTATCAGTTATATGTTTTCCAACATTAAAAATGAACAATGCCGATGCGTAAAAGCCCTGGTATCCTGCATTAAAGCCAAAACTACCCGTTAACCACGGATATTGACTGACACCTGTATTTTGCTGCAATGCGGTCGAGTTAAATTCACTTGTTACTGCTTTAGGGTCTTTACGGGTAGTTTTAGGCCCTTCTTCACCGGGATTGGGCAGATACCATTCAGGTGCACCAGTTTGCGAGTTAACCCCTTTATAAATAGGCTCGAAGTAATTTACCGGTTGGCCTATCACCCAACTTACACCCGTATTAGGAACAACCCAAAAATCTTTTCCCTGGAATAATGAAGTAACTTTATTATGGTCAATGTTTGCGATGATAAATGGCGAGAAGTAGCCTTTATGGGCCGGGTCTTTCCACACATCAACTGTCAGGTTAATATCAGCACCTTTGTGTTGAAGGGTACCGGTATTGGATGTAACGCTTCCAAACCCGGAAGTATACGCAAAAGGAACATCTATCAACATGTTTGATGTTTTCCGGATGTAATAGGATAGGTCCAAATGAACTACTTCCAAAACGGTGGTATTAATACCAATTGTAGTAAGGCGCTGACTTTCCCAGGTTAGATTCGGGTTACCAGGGGAGTTAAAAGAATACCCGTTGGAGTTGCCATAAGAAACGCTGCTTACTGTAGCCAAACTTGGATAATTGCCGATTTCGGAATTACCGGTGGTACCAGTATTTGCTCTTACCGTAAGCTCATTTAACCACGAAACATCTTTCAGAAAATCTTCCTCCTTAGCCTTCCAACTTACGCCGGCCGACCAGAAAGTGCCGGTTTGATGATTTATACCAAACCTGGAGGATTTATCTGACCGTATGGAACCTTCTACAAAATATCTTTCGTTATAATCATAATTCAACGTACCAAACAACGAATTATATACATAGGCGGCATCACCCACCCCCCCTGTTTTAGTTGTAGTTGCATTATTGTCATAATTGTTAACATTGCTCACAGTTATGTTATTGGGACCTGCGCTAAGTTGAGTTAGCAAATCATTGGATTGACCTGTAGTAGAAGCATTAAAAACGTTGGTAAAGCCATCCGTATATTCCTGTCCAAACAACGCACTAAAGTGGTTTACTTTTGCTACGTTGAATTTATACTCGGCCGTATTGGTAAAAGTTTTTGATGTACCCCGTGTAAAAAATTCAGTAGTCTTACCATTACCCACAGAACCTAAATAAGAGGGTAGTTGTAATGTTGTTTCCCTATAATCGTAATCGTCCATTCCAGCCTGGGTCCTTATAGTTAAACCACTGATCGGGGTAAGCTCCACAAAGGCGGATGGATTAATCTGTGTATTATTATTGTTATCTTTAAATACGCTTGCCCTGTATGATGGACTGTAGTGCCCCCAGCCCGGTATGGAAATATATGGTTTGCCATTAGGATCAATAGCCGAATAGTACGGGGCGGCTAACAAAGCCAAACCAAGGTTGGTACTATTAGTACCTGAAGGGTTGGTTTCCCGCTCATCATATCCCAATGATAATTTTAAACCAAACTTCAGCCAGCTATTTAAAGATAACAATAATAAT
>CAHJXH010000322.1 GCA_903644075.1 Sphingobacteriaceae bacterium
AATACAGATGAAGATGCCCACAAGCCATATTTTAAATCGTTAAGCCAGTCGAAACCGAGCTTAAACAGGAATACGCCTAACAGACATGAGATCAGGCAGCATACAAAAAAGAAGCCCTTGCGATCCAGGAGCTCTGTTTCGTAATAAATGCCTGCAAGCCATACAAATAGTATCCCTATGGTTAGGTAATAAAGTTGGCAAATGAGGTACCCCCAGGGCATAAATTGCAGATCTAAAAAGCCCAGTAAGCCAGGTAGGCCTAAAATGATACTTGTGACCAAGACAATAATGATCAGCTTTTTGTTGTTGAGAAGCTTGTTCTTTTTGTTGATAATAGTCATTATCGCCGTAGTGATAACAACGATTACCGGGAATAGCAGGTAACGGATAAAGAAGGATTTTACGTCCATAAAAGTTATAGGTGTAGATGGCTAAAAAAGTCCGAATAATTAAATCTGAACTTTGTCTAATCAATTACCAATAATTATGGTTATTGTTTTATAAAACACTGCAAAATCAGGTAAAATGATTGTAAAACAACCAAACCAGTTAGATACAGATTTTAAAGCCGTAACACTTGCCGCCGAGTTGATAGAACAAGGCCTTGTTAATGCCGATGAGGTAATTATTTTGCCTGTAGGTGCTAAGCAACGTGCTTATGCCAAAGAAATAGCCGATGTTACATCTTACGATTCGCTTTATCGTAATCGTAAAATGCTGTCTATCAATATTAATCGTGAGGGAATATACGATATGCTACCTGAAGGGCTTTTCCATTTGCCGCCATCTTCCAGTGTAATGATCACCGAGGAGGAAATGGTTAAAGATGTTGTTGCCCGCCGTGAAGAAGAAAAACAAGCCCGTTCCTTTTTTGCCCCGTTTGAAGCCGAACTTTATCACATCCGTACCATTGTTGAACTTTATGAAAGCCGCCTAGATAAAAAAAGTGAGTACGATGAGTTGGTCAATATCTTTTTAAAGGAATGGCGCGAATTTAAATGTTTTACCAACCAGCAAATGGTGATATTGATGCATGTGTTACCCGTAATACATGAACAGCGCAACAATCTGTCTTTTATCAGCAATGTGCTTAGCATTATGTTTAATGCCAACATTGGCCTGCAATATCAATTTAATGATAGTAAGCCGATGCCGGCAGAAGCCAAAGCTTTAGAAACCAAATTAGGGTCGGGAGTATTGGGTGTGAATTTTATTGCCGGACTAGTTAATGAACCCGAAGAAGATTTGATTATTACCATAGGCCCGCTTAGTGCCAAACAGATGCTTACCTTTTTACCGGGTACACGATCGGCCGAAGCGCTCGATGTTTTGCTATCGTACTTTATACCCCTGCAAACCAGTATCGTTCCTAAATTTATAGCCGAACCCGAATACCAGAAACTGGTACTTGGATTCGGCGAAGAAAATGCCTGCCTGGGTTTTACAACCTTTTTAGGTAATTAATTTACGAACAACCTATAATTAGACGCAATTATACTGCGACTGGTTAATTTGGATTGAAGGAGACTAAGCAAAGTATCCCAGTCGTCAGTAGATAACCGGTTATTACCGGCCGGCTTTAAAAATATGTCGACTGTTTTCTTAAATCCTTCTTTAGGGTTACTTGATACCTCGAGGCCTTTGCCAATTTTTACGTCGGTAATTTTATTGCCTAGTTCGTAATAGCAAAAGCTAACCAGGTCTGCCTGGGTAACAATACGGTCTTTTGTTGTAAGGCCGTATTTATAGGCCTGTATCCGGTCTGTAGCTCCCAATCTGTCGCGGCCGCCAACTGTGCCGGTCATTAAGCGAAGGCTGTCTTGCTTAATCTTTAACATTTCAAATTGCTGTAAGCGCGTGCCCCGGCGTATATTGTTAGCCGTATCGGCTAAAGTTGTCCAGTATTGAAGGTACAGCATGGTTGCCTTTTCAGAAGGCTTTACAATAAGATAGTTAAGCAGTTCAGAGCCATTTTCGGCCAGTCTTGATTTCTTCTCTATCAATGCCAGGTTCTGCTCCAGCGTTTTCAGGATGTTGTTCAGGAAATCTGTTCCGTAGCTTGCGAAAGCGGCTTTTTCGTCCCTTAATAATTCAAACAAGTACTCGATCAGTTGTTGCGCATTCCGTGAATCAAAACGCTCAGCACCGCCGTTACGGATAGAATAGCTACCCTCGAAACTTTGGTTGGCTTGTGTGTATGGTATTTCGCTGTAATGTATATTACGGTCATCATACAGTTCTTGCACCGATAAAAAATGATCGTTCGCATTCACTTTTATCGGTATAATATTATTCATTTCCCTAAGCCGGTATTTCTGCTCGTGTCGTCTGCGGTTAACCACCGGGAGGCAGTTGACAGATATCTGCAGCTCATCTATCACATTTGGCGTAATCACAGCCGGGAACACCAACTTAATCCAGATACAAGGTTTTAGTTTGCTTAGTTCGGCAGTATTAAAGCCAGTTGTAAATGCTTCAGGGAAAGCTAAAGTATAATTGCTGATATCAGTTAAGCGGATGTCTGTTAGTGATATAAACCTGTTGGTATAATATTCTTTAATATCGCGGGTAATGAGGTTTATTACATCCTGCTCGTAAAATACAGGGCGGTTTTTGGCTTCCTGTTCTTCCCTGTAAATTAATCCTGCCTGGGTTTCTAATTCATAATCGCCGGCATAACATTTAACTACAGAAAGCAGTTTATAAAAATCATCGTTAGCGGTATAGTCGGGCCATTCGAAAAACAAGGCAAGATTTTGCAGGTTAATTAATCCCGGCACGGCCTCAATGCCTAGCCACAAAGTATTAGGCTCTATACCAAAGCCTGATGCCGAGGTGAGCAAGGTGCTCCTGCGCATATTCTCGTCATGCTCATACAAATTGCGGCCATTGCTGGTGTAACGAATATTTGCATTAAACAGGTTAACATCACCAACCGGCGAGAAAAATATTTCCGTGTCTTTTGTTTGGGCATTATCTTTTGTAGCCTGGGTTTTATAAAAGAAGTGATTATTTATGTTTACCACCTCTTTAGCTTCTACCGGTTGTGCTTTTAAAACAGCGTGTGCAGGCAGGGCAGAGGTTAAATAATCTGAAGCCAGTATCCGCGATATTTTGCTCAATACCCGGTTCTCAAGGTTTTTAACATCGTTTGATACGTTGAAGAGTTCTGTGCTGAGGGCTTCGATCAAAAGCTTTACCATCGGGTCAATATCATTTGCATTTGCGGTTCCCCAATAATCCATGGCGTTACGCATCATGCGGGTCCTGATATCTTCTTTGGTATTAAAAAATATATTGCTCATAAGTTTTTTAGGCTGATAAAGGGCTTAGGAATAACGAGGTTGTAAACGTATAGTTTTCGCCGGTTTGGTGCATTTTACCGCTAATGATAATTTCTACCTTCTTTTTAATCTCATTCACGTTTCTTAAAGGGTAAAATTTATTTACTTCTTTAATGTGCGCATCAATTTGCACGTCGTAAATGCGCTGTTCGTATTTGGTAATGGAACGAAGCAGCGATTGCCGAAGCCTTTCTTCCCACATTCGTTCGCTTACAATGAGCTCAAAATCAAGATCCCAGATCTCGCAACCGAAGTTTGGATCATATCTATGCTCGCCATAACGGGTAAAAATAATCAGCTCTAAATATTGCGAAATTGAGGCCCCAATGTCTTGTGATTCAAGGTCTTGTCCTTGCAAAAGCCGCCCCATTCCAAAAGGCTTTTTGTATAGTGGTATAGGCATATTTTATAATTAGAAATAACT
>CAHJXH010000323.1 GCA_903644075.1 Sphingobacteriaceae bacterium
ATGTTGATGGTGTAAACCAATATAACCTGGATACTTACATCCCGCAGCTGTTGGATGTAGAACGTATTGAAATTCTAAGCGGACCGCAATCTACACTTTACGGGCGCAATGCCACAGGTGGTGTAATTAATATCATTACCAAACAACCTTCCAATACATTAAGTGGTTTCGCCGGGGTGGATTTTGGTAATTATGGCCAGCAACGGTACACGCTGGGCATTAAAGCCCCTTTAATAAAAGATAAGTTATATCTTGGTATTGCCGGCGTTTACTCAGCTCTTAATGGGTTTTATACTAACACTTACAACAATACACACTTCGATAAGCAGCATTTTTTCCTGGGTAATTATTCGCTTAAGTTCCTGGCAAATTCGAGGCTCAACTTTAACCTGAATGTTAAGAACTACAACAACCGTAACAATGGCGCTTTCCCGCTAGCGGGTAGCCCTGAAGATGCATTAAGTAATCCGTACCAGGTAGATCAGGATGCGACAACTAAAATGATTGATAATACTTTCTATACTTCATTAACTGTTAACTATACAGGCCGCAGGTTTAACTTCACTTCGATATCATCGTACCAGGTCAATAATAGATACTACACCACGCCAATTGATGGCGATTTTTCGCCGCTCGATGCTGTTTCTATCGTCAATAATTATGGTGATGGATGGAACAAAGTAAAGACAGGTATTCAGGAATTTCGCTTTACCTCACCAGCTTCTACTTCTAACTTAAAATGGACTGGCGGCTTATACGGCTTTTACCATTATGCACCAAACAAACAGGGTACGCACTATGGTGCAGATGCAGCAGCGCTTGGTTCGCCGGTATCAGATTTTACAAGTATTAATACCAATACCGACCGGGATCTTGGCTTAGCAGCTTACGGACAAGCTACTTATACCATCGCCCATAATTTAGATATTACAGCAGGTTTAAGGTATGATTATGAGCATAAAAAAGAGAACGTGATTGGCAAGTACCAGCCCGATGGCCAGCCTGCTATCATAACCCAGGCGGATACTTCGGCCAAAGCTAATTTTAAGGCTTTCTCGCCAAAGCTGAATATTGATTATCATCTTTCGGCCAACAATAATTTATACGCAGCTTACAGCCGGGGCTTTAGGGCTGGTGGTATCACAGAATTATCGTCCGATCCATCACAGCCGCCGCTTTATACCTTTAACCCGGAGTATAGCAACAACTTCGAAATTGGTTCGAAAAACAGCTTTTTCAACAATAAGCTGCGATTAAATGCCGATGTATTTTACATTCATGTAAATAATGCACAGGTACCCACGCTTATTTTGCCCGATGCCATAACTGTTACCAAAAATGCAGGAAGGCTCAATAGTAAAGGTGCAGAGCTGCAATTAAATGCCCTGCCTGTAAAATGGCTTAGCGTCGACTACAGCTTTGGCTATACTCACGCCCGGTATACTGATCTGGTAGTAGGCAATAATGGTGTGGCCGTTGACCTGAAGGGTAATCATCAGATCTTTACGCCCGATATTACCTCTATGCTGGCCGTTCAATATAATTATGAACTGGGAGGCCCGCAAACGGCAAGGCTTATTGCCCGCGGAGAATGGCGCTATTTGGGCGATCAATACTTTGATCTGGCTAATCAGATTGAGCAAAAAGCTTACAGCAAATTCAATGCACGCCTTGGTTTAGAAACTAAACGATTCGGCCTGTTTTTATGGGAAAGCAATATAGCCAACAAAAAGGTTATTGACTATGCCTACGATTTTGGGGCTTCACATTTGGCTAATCCACGTACCTATGGGGTGTCATTAAGTACTAACTTTTAGGTTTAACCCTGGTTGGCCTTATAAATAAAGTAAGTGTTCAATAATACATAGATAGCCAGCACAACCTGCGCGCTGATGAGGTCAAATTTCCGGGCTTTCTCTACCTGCTTTGCCTTAACCATTTTAAGGCTGAATGCGGTGGCAATGATAACCGTAAGTATAAACAACAGCGTAATGCCGTGCAGCGTATCTACCAAAGTAAAAGTGGTAGACTCGGGCAAAGACGAATCGATAATATACTTATTACCAATTACGGCGAACAAGGCACCAACACTTAAGCCAAACCGCGAATCGATGCTATCCCTGTGGATATAAAAGCACATATAGGCGATCAGGAATGCTACATACATCCCCAAAAACATTTTCCAGAACAAGCCCATGGCATCACGGTTAATTACCATTTTAACTTTATAGTTGCTGTATACTGTATGGGGCTTTTTAAGGCTTTCGTCGCCGAAATCTGTTTCATAGATTTTAGTCCCTGTCGAAGCTTCGAGACTATCGATGCGCCAGCCCCTAAGTGTAAAGCGGGGATCGAAATGCTTACCCCGGGTATCGGCAGCAAACACCAATGAATGCGAATCAAACTGGGAGTTTTCGATAGAGAACCTAAGTTTTTGCCTATCGAAAGGGAAATTATCAATTGCCCAAGAGTCTTTCATTACACACTGTAGTTTCATCAGTATATACATCCGCCCACCAGTTGAGTCGATTGTAGAAAACGAAGTAGTGACCGTTTTAGCTTGTGGCACCTCCAGGTTCTTCAGAAAGTCAAAGTCTTTGTTTTTGTATTTGAGCCAAAGCCAGAGGGTAATGGTATACTCCTTGTCCTTAAAATTAATATCATGAATGCTGGTTATATAGATGCCGGTTTTTACGGTATCGGGAGCTTTTTGTTTTGCATGGGCGGCAACATACACCAATAGTGTGATAAGGAATGTAAATACCAGTTTATACTTCATTAATACACTGCAGTTTATTATCCACAGACACGTAACGCATATTAATGGCTATTGTTTACAAGTGCAACCATTAAGGTAACCCTTTAGCTAAGCACCATATTCATATCAAACGGGATAACTTCAGGTTCAGGAACCGGGCGTGGATTTTGGATTAACCGGGCAGCAAACATGGTATCGGCCTTGTGGGTGTAGCCTTGCAGTATTTGCTGGCCTTCGAGTTTGAGGTTGAGATTTTTAACGAGGTAATCTACCACTTCTTCGTTTTCGGCTTTAAAGGCAGAGCAGGTGATGTAGATGAGGGGCTTACCTTCTTTGAGGTATTTTGTGACGTTAGGTGTGATGGTTTTCTGTAAACGCTGGAAAAACTCCATGCGGTGATCTTCGAACTGACTGATCATCTCCGGCGTTCGGCCCCAGGTGCCAGAGCCGCTGCAAGGGGCATCGAGGATAATGCCATCGAACTCATAGCCATGCAGTTCAGGTTCAACATTACCGGTGAGGTCAACCAGTTTCTTTTGATATTTGCGGATACCGGCCTGCTCGAAACGCTCGTCGAGGTTAGCCAAAATACTTTCGCGGATATCTGACACCACCAGTTTAATAGTAGGCTCCTGCTCGTACAGTAAAAGCGATTTACCGCCTGATGCTGCACAGGCATCCCACCAGTGTTCCCATTTTTGAGGCTGGAAAAATTGGGCAGTTTGCTGCGATGAGCGGTCTTGCACCTCAAACCAGTGCTGTTTCTGGAATATATTTTCAAGACGGGTTCCGTTGGGTAACGACAGGCAGTTATTGCCTTCATCCTTAAAAGTAACTTCGGCTTTTGTGAGTTCACTTTTAACCTGTTGCTCAAAACCTTTCCGCACCCGGATAAACAGATCGGGCTGAATAAAGAATGATTTAAGAAACGCTTCGCGATCTATTCCTTGCGAAAGTTTATCACTCCAGGGATATACATCAGTCAGCTTAAAATCGGGAACACTGGTGG
>CAHJXH010000324.1 GCA_903644075.1 Sphingobacteriaceae bacterium
GGAAATTAAAGGCAGCCAGCTTGCAAACCGCGGCGAGCCTAACATTTTAAACCTGTTACAAGGTAAGGTTGCCGGTTTAAACGTAACCAAAAGCGGTGACCCTAACCAAGCACCGGCTGTAATTTTGCGCGGACCATCAACCATCCGTTCAACAGGTGGCGCTATGGAGCCATTTTATGTAATAGATGGTGTACCCGGCGCTTCTATCGATTTATTGGCACCTGCTGATATCGAAAGCATCGATGTTTTAAAAGATGCATCGGCAACAGCTATTTATGGCTCGCGTGCTGCTAACGGCGTAATTATGATCACCACCCGTAAATCGAAACCCGGCCAGAACAGGTTATCATACAATGCCTATGTGGCTACCGAAAAGGTGTCAAAACAAATTGACATGTTGACTGGTGACGAACTACGCCAGTATTTAAAAAGTAACGGACAAACCTTAGTGCCGGTTTTAAACGATGATGGTTCTAATACTAATTGGCAAGACCTGGCCGAGCGCAGAGGTTATTCGCAAAACCATAATCTGGCCTATGGCGGCGCAACCCCAACAGCAGATTATGGTGCAAGCGTTAACTACATGAAAAACAATGGTGTGCTTAACAATACATCGCTCGAACGCACTATTTTAAAAGGTTATATAAACCAGCGTTTTTTTGATAACCGTTTAAAGCTGGGTATTACCTTAACTAATAGCCACACCCTAAATAATGATATTGTACAGCAATATGTATTGCCGGGTATTTTATTTTATCTGCCAACGGTAAGTCCATTTAATGCAGATGGTAGCTACAAAGAGTATTATGGCCGTACTGGTAGCGGTACGTTAAACCCCTTGTCATTGATTAATAATAACACTGTCAAAACAGATGATAATAAGACCTTGATTAATGGTATTGTGCAGGTTGATATCTTAAAAGGCCTTAAATTTACCTTAACCGGATCGACCCAAAAAGATCAGACCAATTATAATCGCTATTTAAACAGCGCATCTGGTTTGGCAGTTAATTTTAATGGACAGGCCACGCGTACAGCTTACATGAATACGAGTACCGTAGTAGAGTCATACTTTAACTACGATCGTGATTTTGGTTTGCATTCGTTGAAATTACTGGCCGGTTATTCATACCAGCAAGACAGAACCAATGATGGTTTTGGCGTTACCACACAAGGTTTCTCTAATGATAACCTGAGCTATAATAACCTCTACTTATCAAATCCGTCATCGCTTTCGCAAGTCGTGTTTGATAATAACCCTATATCTACCCTGCGTTTAATTTCATTTTATGGCCGTGTGCAGTATGCATATAACAATAAATACCTGTTCCAGGCTTCATTAAGAAATGATGGTTCATCGGCATTTGGTATCAATAACCGTTGGGGCTTATTCCCGGCTGTATCTGCAGGCTGGCGCATTATCGAAGAGAAGTTTATGCAAAATATCCCGGTATTCAGTGATTTGAAATTAAGAGCAGGTTATGGTGTGTCTGGTAACAGTGCAGGCTTTAACGCATTCTCTTCATTATTAATCTACGGTACACCATCGGGTAGTGCAAAGTTCCTTTATAACGGTAACATTACCAATGCTATTGGCCCGGTACGTAATGATAACCCCGATTTAAAATGGGAGAGTACCGCTACCACGAATATTGGTTTGGACTTTGGTATCCTGAAAGACCGGATTACAGGTTCGATTGATTATTACATCAAGAAAACTTCGGATCTGATCTACGATCAATACCCGGTATCAACCACACAATACTTTGTACCAACTTATACGGCCAACGTAGGTAGCATCAAAAACTCGGGCATAGAGGTTGCTTTAAACATTGTACCTATTGTTACTAAAGATTTCAGATGGAAAACTTCCATGAACCTGGCGCATAACAAAAACGTAGTTGAAAATCTGTCGAACGATAAATTTGCCCTTAATTATTTTCAAACTGCTCAATTAGGTGGTAAAGGCCAAAGCGGTAACTACAGCCAGATTGTACAGCCAGGTTATGCCCTCGGTACTTTTGATTTATGGCACTATTTAGGTAAAAACGCACAAGGCGTAAGTACTTATGAAAAAGCGGATGGTTCTACAACAGCAACCCAGCCATTAACTACTGATGCCATGATTGCCGGCAACGCCCAACCCAGCTTAATATATGGTTGGACCAATACTTTTAATTACAAGAAGTTCGACCTTACTTTTTTACTGCGCGGCGTATTAGGTAACAAGATCTTAAATGCTACTTTGGCAGGCTTAAATAACCCTGTTGATTCGAAAATCCAGAACATCCCTAAGTTTACACTGGGCGAATCATACAATGATATCAACGCTTATTTAATCTCAGATCGTTTTCTGGAAAATGGTTCATACCTGCGTTTAGATAATGCAACCCTGGGTTATACCATTAAACCGCATGTACAGGCTATAAAAGCAATCCGTTTATACTTGTCGGGCAATAACATTTTTGTGATTACCAAATATCGTGGTGTTGATCCTGAGATTAACATTGGCGGCCTGACACCGGGCATCGACAATAATAACTTTTATCCTAAAACGCGCACCTTTTTGGCTGGCGTAAGCGCATCATTTTAAATTATTTCAAGACATAAAGTATGAAAAAAATATATGCATTATTATCGGCTGTGATGATAATAATCACCGCGAGCTCATGCAGAAAGCTGGATGTACCGGTTGAATCACAATATGTAAATGCCAACTTCCCGGTTACATCGTCAGACTATGCTGCATTGTTTGGTACCATGTATACCAACCTTTCATCAAACTATGCTATCAGTTACTGGCGTATGCAGGAGTTATCAACCGACGAAGCCATTATCCCGGCACGCGACGGTAACTTTGACGACGGTGGCCAATACCGCCAGATGCACTACCACACCTGGACTGTAGACCACCCTTATGTAACCGGTATATGGCAATGGGGTTTTGGTGGTATCAATAACTGTAACCGCTTAATTACCCTTACTAATGCATCATCTGCAACGGCTGCCAGCAAAGCATCCAGCCTTGCCGAGGTTAGGGCTATGCGCGCACTATACTATTACTTTATGATGGATACTTATGGTAATGTGCCTATAATCAGCACCTTCCCGGTTGCTACATTGCCGTCTACACAGCCGCGTGCCAAAGTGTTCCAGTTTATTGAAAGCGAATTATTGGCCGTAGTACAACAATTGCCGTCAAAAACAAACGTGGCGACAACTAATACATTGCAATACGGCAGGCCTACCAAAGCCATGGTGTTTGCACTGCTCGAAAAAATGTACCTCAATGCCGGCGTGTACACCGGTACCACCAGGTATAATGATGTAGTTACCATGGCCGATAGCGTGCAAAAAAACAGCAACTATACGCTTGATGCCAAGTTTCGTGATATATTTTTACCTAGCAACGGCCCGCAAATTAACGAAACCATATTTGCAGTGCCTTACGATCAGCAAATTGCTGGTAACCAGTTTACACGTTTTGGTTTCTATCCTGCTTTAGCTCCTTCTTATGGTTTTAGTGTTTCACTGAGTATTGCCATGAGCACAACGCCCGAGTTTTACAACAGGTTTAATTTAACCGGTGATGTTAGAAACAACACCTGGTTAAATGGCCCGCAATTTATACCCGATGGCAGTGGCGGTTTTACTGCTCAGCCTGCTTATTATCCAGGTACTACTTCTCAAATCGTAATTACTCCTGCTTTGGTACTAATAACAACCAA
>CAHJXH010000325.1 GCA_903644075.1 Sphingobacteriaceae bacterium
TATACGATGTGTTTACCCCGCCGGTAGCCAGCCGTATTTATGGTTATGCTTCGCTGGCTTCGTACGAGGCTATGAGGTATTCAGATCCTAAGTATAACTCGCTTATTACCCAGTTAAAGGATTTCGGCAAGCCGCCGGAGCCACAAAAAGGTAAAACTTATAACTATACATTAGCCGCAACAAAGGCATTTTTTACAGTGGTGCATAAGGTTGTCTTTTCTGTCGATTCATTAAAAAAATATGAAGACGGTGTATACGATAAGTTCAAAAATAACCTGGACGACTCGACCTACGCCCGCTCTGTCGCCTTTGGCGATAGCATAGGTAAAATAGTGTTGAAGCGTGCAGCATTTGATAATTATCCGCAAACACGTGGTAAACCTCGTTTTCTGGGTAGCCGCGATCCGGGTAAATGGCGACCAACACCGCCAGATTATCTGGATGGCGTTGAGTTTTGCTGGGGTACCATGAAGCCTTTCGCAATCGAATCGTCGTCACAATTTCCGTTGCCGCCTCCGCCGGCTTACAGCGAAGACAAAAACAGCGAGTACTATAAGCAAAACGTCGACCTGTATAACAAGTGTACGCACCTAACCAAAGAAGAGGAGCTGATAGCCCGTTATTGGGACGATAACCCTTTTGTGATACAGCACACCGGGCATATTATGTATGCGAATAAAAAAATCACCCCCGGCGGGCATTGGATAGGCATCACGGCTATTGCATGTAAAAAAACACATGCCAGTGCTATAAAAACAGCACAGGCCTATGCCTTAACTGCTATTGCCTTGTATGATGCCTTTATTACCTGCTGGCAGGTAAAATACACCACCAATTACATTCGCCCGGTAACGGTAATTAATGATCTGATGGACCATGGCTGGTTGCCTTTATTGCAAACCCCTCCATTCCCCGAATACCCGAGCGGTCATAGCGATATCAGCGGTGCATCAGCAATTATGTTAACGCATTTATTTGGCGACAACTTTGCTTTTCAGGATACGAGCGATTTACACTATATCGGCATGCAGCGCCACTTCGATTCGTTCATCAAAGCATCTAACGAAACCTCGGTAAGCCGTTATTATGGCGGCATCCATTACCTCAACAGTGTTAACATGGGCGCACAGCAAGGTCATGATGTTGGCGAATACATTTGGAAAAAACTTAAATTAACTAACTAACTAACCAACTACCCCTATAAATTTAAATGAGCTCATCAATCAAATCTAAATACATCATTGGCTTGTCGGCTTTTGTTTTGCTGGCATCGGGCAGTGTGCTGTTTAATGGTTGTAAATCAAAAATTGCCAATACTTCTTCAGGTCTTGCCTTAACCGGTGATACCATTAAAGATGGTGAGTTACTGGCTGCAAAATATTGTACCAGTTGCCATAAACTGGTACCCGCCGAAGCCTTAACTAAAGATGTATGGGAATATCACACCATGCCAAGCATGGCTAAATATGCAGGTATATCCACTTATGGCAGTGGCTACTTTAAACGCGATAGCGCTGTTGGTATTTCTATTAAAGACTGGGAAACCTTAGTGGCCTATTATAAAAAGGCGGCACCGCAAACCCCTAATCCGCAAAAAAGGCTGGATACATTAATTAATGACTGGGCTGGCTTTACGTTAAAACTCCCGGCAGGCACTGCTGATATTAAAGCTGCTTTTACCTCAATGGTTGCTATAGACCCTATAGGGCATAAAATATATAGCAGCGATATTAATACCGAAAAGCTGTACGCCTGGGATGCACAGCTTAAGCCAAACGTTATGGCAACTTTACCTTCAGGGGCTGTCAATATGCAGTTTGTTAAAAATGCCGGCGGTAAGTACGATGGTATCCTGGCATGCGTAGGCCAGTTGCAACCGGCAGATTTCCCAAATGGCCGCGTTGTAAAAGTTAATTTAATAGGTAAAGCTGCCACGAGCGATATTGAGACCGATTTATCGCGCCCGGTACAAACCCAGGCTGCCGACTTTAATAAGGATGGCTTAACAGACTATGTGATTTGTGCACAGGGCGGTAATAAAGGCGACCTGTTATGGATGAAACAGAATGCAGACCACACCTTTACACGTAATGTAATTAAAGCGAAAGCAGGTTCGGTACAAACCCTGGTTGGCGATTTTAATAACGATGGCTGGCCTGATGTTATGGTGCTATATGGTATTGACAACGAAGGGTTGTTTATGTACTTGAATAATCAAAAAGGCAACTTTACAGAGAAAACGCTGCTGCAATTTCCACCGGTTTATGGTTCAACCAGTTTCCAGTTGGCAGATGTAAACCATGATGGGAAGCTTGATCTGATTTATACCTGTGGTTACAACTATCGTGATTCGCGCATCTTAAAACCTTATCATGGTTTGTACATCTTTACTAATACCGGTAATTGGAATTTTAAGCAATCTTATTTTTACCCGATTAACGGTTGCACCAAAGCCATAGCTGCTGATTTTGACGGCGATGGCGACCTGGACATTGCCACCAGTGCTTACTTTGCCGATCTGAAAACCCAGCCTGCCGAAAGCTTTATATATTTTGAGCAGGATAAAAATTTACACTTTAAACCGCATGCCGTGCCTGTGAGCAAATATGGCCGTTGGTTTAGTATGGATGTGGGCGATTTTAACGGCGATGGCAAACCGGATATTGTATTGGGTAACTACAGCAAAGGGTTAAGCACCAATGATAATTTAAACCCTTACCAAAATGAGCAGATCTCGTTGATTGTGCTCGAAAACCACACAAAAAAATAAATATCCCTACTAAAAATGTAAATAGCTTTAAGGAGGCACATAATGTGTTTTCTTAAAGCTATTTTGCAGAGAATATCTACCTATATATGTTTAAATCTTCTAAATCAGTTATCGTAAAACTATTTGTGCTTGCCGGTATAGCTGGTGTAGCTGCAATAACTTTTGATAGTTGCCATAACAATACTACAACTACGCCACAGGTTTTTGACGGACAGGTGCTGGCTAAAAAATACTGTACAAGTTGCCACATGTTAGCCGAACCCAAATTGGCTGATAAAAAAAGCTGGGAGCAGGGCATATTGCCTGCCATGGCTAAAAATCTTGGTTTGCAGGATTATATGGGGCAAATATTTGCCGACCAACACTCAGCCCTTTCCAGCGCCGAGTGGCAGGCAATTGCCAAGTGGTATGTATCCAACGCGCCCGATTCATTGATTATTCCGAAACTTGCTGTTGCGCCGCTGCGCGACTGGGCTGGTTTTAGCCTGGTACAACCTAAAACAGTGAATAAGCAAATGACAGCCATGACCACCATGGTATCAGTTAGCCCCGATAATCACCTGCTTTATACTGCCGATGCTACCAATAATTTATACAAATGGACGCCCGAGGGCAAATCGACTTTGGTTTATGCGTTTGACTCACCCGTAACCGGTGTTGAATTTGTGAAACGACCGGAAGGTAACATCGGTGTATTTACCACCATTGGCAATATGATGCCGGTTGATATGTCGAAAGGTAAAATTCAGGAGTTGAATTTGAGCGAAGTTAAACCTAAAGCTCCTGTAGTAATTACAGATAGTTTACCTCGCCCGGTACAAACAATTACAGCCGATTTTAATAAGGATGGACTTTCCGATTATGTAGTATGTGGATTCGGGCACGATAGGGGAGGATTGTACTATGTACATCAACTCCCTAACAAAAAGTATAAAAAAGAATTGATGCTGG
>CAHJXH010000326.1 GCA_903644075.1 Sphingobacteriaceae bacterium
ACCACTTAAAGTTCTAAGGGTTGGTTTAAAACCCATTAAACCAAAACCTGCTGAAAAATAAGGCTGGATAGCATTTTTTTCGTTTCTCCAGCTGATGTTAGCCAAAGTAAACTGACCTTGTAAATCAACAGCGTAGTTAATTTGTGTTTTGTAACTATCGCGGATACCTGCATCAGCACTTGGTACAGGACCGGCACCTTCTACATTACCACGGAAAAAGTTTAATTGTGCACCGAATGAATGAGACAGTTGATCTCTTACATAAGCACCGTATCCAACATTACTACGTGGGGTACCATAATCGTCGTGACCTCTGAAGATTGTATAAGGGGTTAATAAACCTCCGTCTACACCGATAGACCAGGTACGGAATTGTTGTCCTTTTGCAAAAGGCTGTACATAATCTGCTTTGCTAAGCGAATCTGTTTGAGCCATTAATTTGCCACTCACCAGCATTGCTGCCATTAGTAGCATTTTTTTGTTAGAATTGATTTTCATATTATTTGGTTAAGTATAGCAATCACAGGGTTTCGCCTGCTTGTCCCATCAATAGCAACATGCGTGCCATTAACTAACCCTTAAACCAGCTACCGGAGTTATTGTTTGCACAATTGTAACAAAGTTGTTAAAAATGAATAGATAACTAACTATAACATAGATAATACCTATAACATGAAGCAAGCATGAAGCAGTAAAGTGAATAGCTTTAATTTACAATAAGCTACACAAAGCGTATCACAATAAGGGTTTATTGCGCAGCATGTACAAAAACCTTTGTATGTATTTTAGTACCAGACCCGGTTAATGTAGCAGCCACAGAGCAATATTTCTCGAGCGACAGGTCAACTGCGCGTTTAGCCTTGTCTTCGTCAACATTACCATAAATGTGGAAATCGATATTTACGGTTTGCCATAAAGAAGGTTCTTTACCTGGTTCACGTTCGCCGCTGATGGTCATTTTGTAGTCTTTAACATCCTGGCGCTGTTTCTTTAAAATGCTGATTACATCAATACCTGCACAACCGCCCAAACCCATCAGCAACATTTGCATAGGGCGAACACCGTAATCCCAGCCACCGCTTTCGGGGCTGCTATCCATTTTAACAATGTGTCCGGCTTCGTCTGTGGCTTCAAAACCAAAATCTCCTTTTACTCTTTTTAGTTCTATGGTAGGCATAATATTGTATGTAAAATGTTAGTTGCGAAGTTAAGATTTTGACGTTCATTTCGATAAACAAAACAATTAAAGCCTACCTTACATCATCTGAAATGACTATTCTATGAAAAAGACCTTTTTAACCTTATTATTCTCTTTCATTGCGTACATAAGCTTTGCCCAGCAAAGTTTAATCTCTTACGAAGACATCAAATACCTGCTGCATAATAACCTTAATAAAGCCGATACCTTTTTGGTGGCTAAAGGTTATACTTTAAAGGATAGTAAGCCCAACGCTAAAACTAAAAAATATACATTGAACCAGCCTCAAAACACACAGAATAACATCGAGATGCGTTCTGATGGTAAAAAGATTTTCATCTCGCTGCAAACCAATGTGCTCGAGCAGTATAACCTGCTGCTAAACTCTATCTCACAATATAAAACAACCAATTCTAACATTGGCGATGTGCAGGTATACCAAGTAAAAGAGTTGGGCACTATTTACATTACCGTAAATGATACAGCACCTTATGATCCGTTAAAAAAGGATTACGATATACAAATCGTGCCTGATAACAATGTTACAGCCATTAACTAATAACCGCGCTTCAATTTACTGGTTATTAATCGTTGATTAGGGTAAGGCTTACGCTAGTATTGTTTGTGTTTTAAATACGGTTTATAAAATCAAACAAAAAAACTAACTTCAAACCCTTAATCAATTGCATGGCATTAAATTATATCTGGATAGCTTTTATTGTGGTTGCCTTTACAGTAGGCCTCATAAAATTAGTTTTTTTTGGCGATACAGAGATCTTTAAATTGATGGTTGAAGGCTTGTTCGATTCTACCAAATCATCGGTTATGGATATCGCGCTGCCTCTTGCGGGCACCATGGCCTTCTGGTTAGGTATTATGAACATTGGCGAAAAAGCAGGGGCTATCAACTTCCTGTCACGCATTGTAGGGCCATTCTTCAACCGTTTATTCCCCGAGGTTCCTAAAGATCACCGCGCCAATGGCGAAATGATGATGAACTATTCGGCTAACCTTTTAGGACTTGATAATGCCGCTACCCCACTCGGTTTAAAAGCTATAGCTAGCTTACAGGAGCTCAATCCCAATAAAGAAACTGCCTCTAACGCGCAGATCATGTTTATGGTGCTGCATTCATCGGGGTTAACTTTATTACCTATCGGCGTTATTGCCCAGCGTTTTATTTTAGGCGCACATGACCCCAGCGACATATTTATTCCCTGCGTTATTGCAACCTATGTAGCCACTGTTACCGGGATGATCATCGTTGCCATTAAACAACGCATCAATTTGTTCGACCGGGTGGTGATAGCCTGGTTAGGAGGACTTACCTTATTCATCGGCTTAATTGTTTGGTATTTCACCGAATTTTTAACCAAAGGGCAGATTAGTGAAGTGTCTAAAATCTTCAGCAATTTACTACTATTGGCTATCCCGGTTACTTTTGTATTGGGCGGTTTGTATAAAAAGGTAAACGTATTCGAATCATTTGTTGAAGGTGCTAAGGGTGGTTTTGAAACTTCTGTTAAAATTATCCCCTACCTGGTGGGTTTACTGGCAGCTATTAGTCTGATCAGAACTTGCGGTGTGCTGGATTATATAACCGATGGTTTCAAATATGTATTCGGCTTCTTCAATATGGATACCCGGTGGACTGAGGTTATCCCGATAGCCTTGATCCGCCCACTTAGCGGTTCAGGCGCCAAAGCCATGATGATCAGCACGATGAAGGCCAGCGGACCTGATAGCTTTGTAGGCCATTTATCGAGCATTCTCTATGGATCATCTGATACCACTTTTTATATCGTTGCGCTATATTTTGGTTCTGTCGGCATTAAAAAAACAAGATACGCAGTTCCTGTAAGTCTAATAGCCGACTTTGCAGGTGTTGTTGCTGCCATTTTAATAGGCTATTTATTTTTCGCTTAATATTCTCTTTCTAAAAAATCATGAAACGCTTTCTATACACTTTACTATTAGGTATGGCAATTAATAATGCTTCGGCCCAAACCCAATTAAAAATGACTCCCGAACAGCTCTGGAAATTAGGCCGATTGGGCAGTGAAAATCTGGCGCCCGATGGCAAACACTTAATCTATAGCGTTACGCACTATAATATGGCCGAGGCTAAATCTGAAGCCAAATTGTACAGCATCCCGGTGAGCGGCGGCGAGGCCACAACCATTACTCAGGATCCCGGAAGCAGGCAGGTAATTAAAGTTGAAGCCGATGGACGAATCATTTACTTCTTCGATGATAACATTTGGCAGATGGATGCCGCTGGTAAACAGGTAACCAAACTAACTGTCGAGCCATTAAAAGATGCCGATAACGTACAACTATCACCCGATGGCAAAAAGATCATTTATACGGTTGATGTACCTGTTGTTAAAATATTAGGTAAGGATCGTTATGCGGATCTGCCGAAATCAAATGCTTATGTGTTTACAGATTTAAATTATCGCCACTGGGATACCTGGGAAGACGGTAAATTCTCCCATGTATTTGTGGCCGATTACG
>CAHJXH010000327.1 GCA_903644075.1 Sphingobacteriaceae bacterium
ATTGCGTACCCATGAGCGGGTTGATATAATCAACAGGCGACAAGTTACCGGCTGCCTTTTGCGCAAATACATTAGTGCTTAAAGCAGCCAGCAAGGTTAAATTTATTAAGGTTTTTTTCACTAAGAAATTATTTATGTATTAAGGATCTGATCAATACCTATATAGAGCTACCATTTGATATTTATGCCTACACCATCCGGACTATTTTCGAACCCAATGAACAAAGTATTTGATGATGTATCCCAGGATGTTTTAGCATCAGCAATTACTTCGCCTTTAGCGTTCTTCACAACGGTTTCTTTTGGCTTAACGGGCAGCAAAACACGCATTACGTTTAGCGTATTAGCAGGGCTTTTGGTAGTGAATGAATAGCTGTTGGCCGTTGCTTTCTCGTCATACACTCTTGCCGCTGTAGCCAATACCTGAGGCTGCGATTTATTTGTTACACGGTTTACTGCATACAACAGCGATTGCTCGCCCGGTTGTACCACTTTTTCGGACAATACAGGTAGTGTAGGGTCGAAAAGATCAATCACAGGGCCTTTTACTTTGTATGGTAATGTATTAGTGTTTTCATCCATAACCGATAGGATATCGTAAGGGCCTCTTTCCAGGTAGAAGTTATTTTTGAAAGTAAGCTCACCGGCATGTGCGTCTTTTTCGTATGCTTTTTTCAGTATATCGATATAGGCTTTATCATTACCGGCAGTCATGATAAAATCTTTAGGATTTTGTCTCATCACGTAAACGGTGCCTTTACCCACTTTAAAAGAACCATCAGTGGCTTTAGTATCAATACCGAGCAGCTTGAATAAATGTTGTGATGGTGCGGTAAAGTTATTGCCTTTAGTATCCCACCATTCCATTACATCTTGGTAAGGGTCATCATCTTTACCTATGTAAACCAGTACGCCGCCGCTTTTAACCCATTTGGCCAGGTTGGTGTGTACATCGGGCGTCATCGGTTTCATGTTCGAATAACTCATCACCAGAACCTTAATATCCTTAAGCGTTGCGGCATAACCCAGGTTTTCCATGTGAACGGTTTGTACAGGAACACCGCGTTTTACTAAAGGCAGGGTCTGTCCGTAAAAAATAGAGAAGCGTGGGTCTTCAAAGCCATTGTGTGTAGGGAAGCGCTGGAACATCAACGAGTTACTCATCAATACACCAATGCCATTCACACCTGATACTTTGTTTGCTGATAACGGCATACTGTTAAGCGCGTTAACCATGATCTGCATCTGGGTAGAATAAAAATGAGGTATCAGGGTTTTTTCTGTACTGTTTGGTACAGGATATGGATGCGTGTAAATGCGCTCTGGCCATGGCATCACCTCATAGTTATCAACCATTGGGTAAAGTAATTTGGCTGTAAAAGTGGCTTGGTAGTTACGTTTATAGTCGCTCCAATCGTGTACGCGGTCTTCAATCGGGTCGGTCAATAAAAATACTTTGCGCTTGGTTGGGGCAGTCATGGATACGGCAGAACCATATTCGAGGAAAGCGTTTTCAAACACGCGCTCTTTTACATTACCATCAAAAAAGGTTTGTTCACGTGCGGTGCCTGTCCATACCTGGGCAATGTAGCCATCGATACTTGGCAACGAGGCCAAACTTGCTTCAGGACTTACAATTTCCCATGAGGAATAATTTACCAGGGAGTGCGTAGCGATAAATACTTTTATTTTCATCCCCTTACTTGCGCCATAAGATTTGGCGTACTCTGATACTTGTTTAATGGCATCGTAATACAAATGGTATTTCAGCTTGCTCGATAGGTAAGTATTCTCAGCCGATGCATCCTGGGGTTTCCATGGAAAGCCGTAATATTTTTGCCATTCTTCTTTAAAAGGTGCACTGTAGCCTGCACGTGCCCAAAATTCAGGCTCTTCTAAAAATATAGTGCTGATGTTGGCATCGATAACACGCTTAACAACCTTCTCTTTCATGTAGTTGATAAACGATTGCACCGGTACCACATAAGGCATGTTATGGCCGTGCATAATGGTATCGCCCTTTATGGTTACCTGGCCTACACCCAGGTGGTTTTTGCCATCCCATTTGCCCAGAAAGTAGTCGTAATACTCGCCCCAGGCAATGCCGGTCATGAAATTGACTTCATAACCATGGTCGCGCCATGATTTTACGCGCTGCTCAAAAGTGATACCGTTGTGATCGTTCGCCCCGTAAACGATGGCTATATCAGACCGGACATCGATTTCAGGGATCCAGGGACTACTGGTTTGAAATGCAGTTTTCTGTTTCGAGACAATCGGGTCTGTGTTTTGCGCCATTGCCGAAACAGAAAGCGCTAATAAGCCGCCAAAAAGAATAGGTATTTTCATTTAAAATGTTTTTGGTAGATATAGGGTAAAATGAGAGGGCTCAAAACCTGAGCCCTCTGTTTATTATGTTTTGGTTATTGATGAGATGCTAAAACAGGTGTGCTGTAATTGTATTCATTTAGCCCGGCATTAATCCTGGCGCCAATCCTGAAATAAACATCCTGCGCCGGAAGCGAGCCGCCGGTAGTAGTGATGGTAATTACCTGGCCAAGCAACGCGGTACCTGTTGCGCCGCTGTATGCAGTAAGTGTTGAATACCTTGGGTCGTAATTGTTGCTGCCATCATATTGCGTGTTGCTTACATACAGGTTAATGTCGGTAATATCCAGGAGGTAGGTTGGATTTGCTGTACCCCGTGTAACTTTAACCTGTACGGTCACCGTGTTATCGGGATTAACCACTGGTTTGCCAACCCATTCAACCCGTAAAAAAGGCTGGACTTTGAAATTAACATTAGCCTGCTTTTTCAACACAATGGTTTGGCTCGAATCTGACAATAATGCTCCGCTACTGCTTGTTTGTACTACGGGCACAAATGGGCCTTCGACAGAAACTTTATAGGTA
The DNA here is from genome assembly GCA_903644075.1 of Sphingobacteriaceae bacterium. Classification (GTDB taxonomy): domain Bacteria; phylum Bacteroidota; class Bacteroidia; order Sphingobacteriales; family Sphingobacteriaceae; genus Mucilaginibacter. Next base: position 2,914 of record CAHJXH010000327.1, read on the forward strand.
GCATCAAAAACTTTGGTGTTCTCAAATGTACCGTCTTGCTTCGACTGGAAATAAATGGGCACAGGATTAGCACTATAACTTGTTTCGAGCAGCTTAACACGAGTGCCGCCGCCGCCAATTTCTGTTTGTACCGTTTGCCCGGTCCCCTCATCTATTGTACTACCTGTTATGGTAGATGATGGTGCCGCTTCATTATCTATTTTACTGCATGAACTGCCGGCGGCAATGGCCAGGCATAGCGCAGAATAATAAAATATCTTTTTCATGTTCATATATTAATAGCCTGGGTTCTGTATTATTTTATTGCTTTTTGAAATGGCTCCGCCTGGTATCTGTTCGTAATACCACCGGCTATCGTAGGTGTACACGGCATTTCTTTCGTCGGTGCGCTGGTCAAAAAAGTACTTGCCTGCCTGCGCGGAATAAAATGGCATTAAAATCCTATAGATGGTTCCATTTTGTTCTTTGTTAAAGACCCTCCAGCGTTTTAAATCCCAGTAGGTTTTGTTTTCAAAAGCAAGCTCTTTTCTTCTTTCGGCACGTACGGTATCAATGGTGGCTGTACCAGTTAGTGGGTTAGCACCGGCACGTGAGCGGATCTGGTTTATAATGGTAGGTGCATCAGAACCTGATACGCCGCTTGATTGGCCAAGGCTTTGCAGTTCAAGCGCTGCCTCAGCTTTGTTCAATAAAACCTCTGCGTAACGCATTTCTATCCAGCTTTGAGTTTCATTATTTTCAAGCACTTGTGAAGTAGCCAGGTTAGGGTTTAACCATTTTCTTATCGAGAAGCCT
>CAHJXH010000328.1 GCA_903644075.1 Sphingobacteriaceae bacterium
AAAATTCCGAAACCGAAGAATAGCACGGTTGCAATATAAATCATGCTGATACCGGTTTCGCGAATGGTATCAGATACTACCTGTGAAATGCTTTTGTTACTATTACGTATTTCCTGGCGATAGCGGGTTAAGAAGTAGATGGTTTGATCGGATGAGATGCCCATCGCAATACTAAAGATCAATATGGTTGATGGTTTTAACGGAATGCCGAAGAAGCCCATAATACCAGCCGTAATAATGAGCGGGATGATATTAGGCAGCAAAGAGATCAATACCATTTTAAAACCGCGGAACAAGATCCACATAATAATACCGATCAGGAAAATCGCTAAAGCTAAGCTCTCGTAAAGGTTTTTGATGAGGTAGTTATTGCCCTTCACAAAAATCACGCTCGACCCGGTTAACTCCACATGGAAGTTTTTAGGGTTGAAGATAGAATCGATACGGGGTTGTAATTCGGTGAAAATGCTGTTCAGTTTTTTAGAGCCAGCATCAACCATCTGGAAACTGATGCGGGTGGTTTGCTTGGTGCTATCGATATAGCTTTTAATTATGCCGGTATTTGCTCCGCCTTTACCAGAGTTTGCTGCGTAGCTAAGGATGAAGTTTTGCTCCAACCCATCAGGCAAACGATAAAACTCGGGGTTGCCGCCATAAAACCCTTGTGTGCTAAATTTAAGCACCTGGATTAATGATAGCGATTTGCTGAACTCGGGATATGACGAGATCAGATTTTCTAACTTCTCAACCTTACGCATGGTAGCCAGGTTCATCAACCCGTTTTTATGTTTCGATTCTACGCTAACTTCTAAAGGCAACACACCTTTAAAGCTGCTCTCGAAGAAACGTAGGTCGCTTAGTATAGCGCTGCTTTTAGGCAGGTCATCAACAATGTATCCGTTTACATTAATGCGGCTCATGCCATATAAACATACTGCTACCAACGCTACAGTTGCCACGTAGATGGCGGGGCGGGCGTGTTGAACGATATAATCTATCTTCAGTAAAAAGAATTGTAAAAACTTTTGATCCTTAATGCCACTTTGGCGAGGTTTAGGATCAGGCAGGTAGCTGAAAATAACAGGGATCAGCACCAGGCTTAAAGCAAACGTTGCCATAATGCTGAGTGAGGCTACCAAACCAAACTCCATTAAAATTTGGCTATTAGTAAAGCATAAAACACCGAAACCAATAGCTGTAGTTACGTTAGCGATGAAAGTTGTTATACCCACTTTCTCAATTACAATGTATAGCGATTTCATTTTATCGCCGGTTACACCAAACTCGTGGTAGTATTTGTTGAGGATGAAAATACTGTTAGGAATGCCGATAACTACAACCAGCGGCGGGATAATGCCGGTAAGCAAGGTGATATTAAAGTGGTTAAGCACCAGTAAGCCTAAGCTCCAAAGCACACCCAATATCACCACGAAAACCGGAAATATAACGGCATAACCAGTGCGGAAAAATAGCAGCAAAATGATAGCAGTGATTAATAACGATAACCCCAGGAACAAAGCAAATTCATGTGATACCAGATCACTCACTACAGTGCGGATTAGCGGTAACCCTGATGCGTGGACTTGTATAGTATGCTTATCGCCAAAAGCCTTGGCCTGGCGCATAATCTCTTTAATAACCGGGATGCGGGCAGGGGAGTTAACCGTTTTATTATCGAAAGAGATAGCCATTAAGGTCGACTTATGGTCTTCACTTAAAACTAAACCATCATAAAAGGGCAGGCCTAAAATCTGCTTACGTACGCTATCAACTTCCTGATCGGATGTTAGCTGATGCGTAATTAATGGTTTCAGTACAAAGCGATGCTGAACGGTATCTTTTTTAAGATTATAGATATTGGCATATGATATAACTGCAGTGATACCTTTAAAGTGTTGGATGTTGTTACCTAGTTGGTACCAATCATTAAAAAGATCTTTCTGGAAAAGGTTATCTGATTTAAAACCCAATACCAAAGCCGTACCATCCTGGCCAAATTTGCTTTGAAATTGTTTAAACCTGATGTAAGCCGAATCGGTAACCGGTAAAACTTTGCCTGCGTTGTAGGTCAGCTTAACCTGGCTGGCTTTCCAGCCCATAAATGTACTCAGCAGGGCAATTATAATGATAACCGCTAAACGGTTTTTGAGGATGAGATCAGCAATCTTTTTCCAGATCATGCTTTATAAAATACTAATGAACAATAAAGCGGCAAAACTACAAAAATATTCAACGTGGCTATTTGCCGAACGATAATGTGACAAAGCGTTGGCAGAGAGGGCTGTCTGTTATCAGTTATCAGTTGTCGGGAGTCGGTCTAATTAATACTTAGATTAAAGAATGCTTACTTTTGGGTTGATGGAGAAATTAATTAAAGGTTTTGGATATGCTTTTAAGGGCGTGGCATATGCTGCGCGAACCCAGCTTAATTTCAGGATACACTTGTTGGCTATGTTGGTGGCCATCGGTCTTGGCTTTTATTTTCATATCTCAAATGCCGAATGGTGCTGGATTGCCGTATGCATTGCGTCGGTATTAACTACCGAGTTATTAAATACCGCTGTCGAAATTCTGGTTGATTTAGTTTCGCCGGGATACAATGAGAAGGCAGGGCATATTAAGGATGTTTCGGCAGCAGCCGTTTTAATCACGGCCATTTTTGCGGCCATTGTTGGCGCTATAATTTTTATCCCCAAGTTTTAACCCATGCTGCACAAAACCCGCGGAATAGTTTTTAAGGTTACCGATTACCAGGAGAGCAGCGTAATTGTGCAAATGTTTACCGAAAAGTTCGGCATGCAATCGTACATTATCAACGGCATTAAAAAGCCAAAAGCCAAAATATCGCGCAACATGCTGCAGCCTTTGCATTTGCTTGATATGGTGGTTTACCACAAAGGCTACGATACTGTACAACGGATTAAAGAATTGAAAAGCGTACCCGTTTTGCAAAGCATCCCTTACAATGTAGTGAAAAGCAGTATGGTAATGTTTTTGAATGAGGTGTTATACAAATCGGTAAAAATGCAGTCGCCCGATGAGCAATTGTTCGATTATATATTCCATTCCATCGAGTGGTTGGACCACCGGGCCAATCAATTGGTGAACTTTCACCTCGTGTTTCTGATCGGCCTAACGCGTTACCTCGGTTTTTTTTCCGATGATACCAATACCATCGATTGCGATTATTTTGATATGAAAGATGGTGTATTTACCCGCTACAAACCCGAAGGCAGGCAATATTTATCGCAGCCGCATACACAACACTTTAAGGCACTTTTAAAGTATGGGTATGATGATATGCACGGGCTCAAATTATCGAACGATGAGCGACGCTATCTGATCAATAAACTGATGGATTATTATGCCCAGCATGTAGAGGGTTTTGGCAATATTCGCTCTGCCGAGATATTGGAAGAGGTGTTGGGTTGAATAAGAGCACAAATCATTTAATAAATACAATATTTATGCTGCACGTACTTGCAAAATAAATTATACATCCTATATTTGCAGTCCCAAAACATTTGGGAACGTTGCCGAGTAAAGCAGAGCATCCCCGTCGATTAATCGGGACTGATTTGAAAAGCAATTCATATATAAGGATGGGAGCTTAGCTCAGCTGGTTCAGAGCATCTGCCTTACAAGCAGAGGGTCACTGGTTCGAACCCAGTA
>CAHJXH010000329.1 GCA_903644075.1 Sphingobacteriaceae bacterium
CGCCTGCTGTACGTATTGCGATCAGATCGCCACGGAATGATTCAGGAAGCTCCACATCTTTGCGGAAACAATCGGTGCTCTCGCATATTGGGCCTACAACATCGTATTGGGTTGGCTGTTGTCCGTCTTTTTCTGGCAACTGAGAACCGACAACAGACAACCGGCTTATATTTTCTATTTGATGGTAAGCTTGGTATAACATCGGTCGGATTAGCTCCGTCATACCTGCATCCAGGATTAAGAAGTTCTTTTTCAAACCATTTTTCACATATAGTACACGAGCAATCAATGAGGCCGACTGCGCTACCAGTGCGCGGCCCAACTCAAAATGCACTTCCTGGTTAGGTTTTACATTCAGGAAATCGGCAAATACTTTAAAGTAGGCTTCAAAATCAGCAACATTATTATGATCTGGCGAATAATAATCAACACCTAAACCACCGCCAACGTTAAGCACTTTAATGTTAAACCCTTTTTGCTCAAACCATTCGCTTAGTTCGTTAACGCGGGTACAAAGGGTTTTAAAAGTATCCAGATCGGTAATCTGTGAACCGATATGAAAGTGGGTACCCAGCAAATTCAGATTTTTGCAATTACGCAGTGTATCTGCCACATCAGGCAATTGCCATACGTTAACGCCAAATTTATTCTCTTCCAACCCTGTTGTAATGTAATGGTGCGTATGCGCATCAACATTGGGATTAATACGGATAGCCACATTAGCTGTTTTGCCTTTAGCACCCGCCAGGTCATTAATAACTACCAGCTCTTGCTGAGACTCTACGTTGAAACAGAAAATATCAGCATCCAAGGCAGCGTTTATCTCCCGGTCTGATTTACCTACACCGGCAAAAACCACTTTATCTTTGTCGAAACCATATTCAATGGCGGCTTTAACTTCGTTACCGCTCACACAATCGGCACCAAAACCGTAAGATTGGATAGTTTGCAGTACTTTAGGGTTAAAGTTGGCCTTCATGGCGTAATGTACATGGTAGCCATACTTTTGGGCTGCACTTTGGCAAGCCTGTAAGGTATTGCGCAATACATCAAGGTCGTAGTAATAAAACGGTGTTTCTAATTGGCCAAAACGGCTTGTAATATCTTGGGTAAACATTAATTAATGCTTTTAAAAATCTAATTAAAATAATCTGCTGTGTAAACTTCTCAGGGCTTCTACCTTATCGGCTGTTTTTACCAGCAAAGATAAGTTATGATCGCTGCCCCCATACGAAATCATCCTGATCGGGATGTGTTTTACCGACTCCAGTACGCGCGCTGCATAGCCATGCTTATCGGCACCAAAATCGCCAACCACGCAAATAATGGTGTGGTTAACATCCAGTTCTACCGATCCGAATGAGTTTAACTCTTTGGTGATCTCACCTAAATGCGTGGTATCGTCAATAGTTAACGATACGCCAACCTCAGATGTGGTGATCATATCTATCGAAGTTTTATAACGCTCAAACACTTCGAATACACGACGTAAAAAGCCGTAAGCCAACAACATCCGGCTCGATTGGATCTTGATAGCCGTAATATCATCTTTAGCGGCTATTGACTTAATGCCGTCTTTGTCACTTTCATTGGTAATTAATGTACCAGCCGCCTGTGGGTCCATGGTATTTAATAACCTCACCGGGATCTTGTATTTCTGCGCCGGGAACACGCTTTGCGGGTGCAGGATTTTAGCACCGAAGTAAGCTAACTCGGCAGCTTCATCAAATGATAACTGGCTGATTGGCTGTGTACCCTTCACAATCCGTGGATCGTTGTTGTGCATGCCATCGATATCCGTCCAGATCTGCACTTCTTCGCTGCGGATAGCAGCACCTATTAACGACGCTGTATAATCACTACCACCACGGCGCAGGTTATCAATTTCGCCGAATGAGTTTTTGCAGATATATCCTTGGGTAATAAAAAGTTTATTCTCAGGATGTTTATTCAGCAAAGGCGTAATATGATCGGTAATGTAATCAACCATTGGCTCATGGTCTTCATCAACCTTCATAAAATCAAGTGCAGGCAGTAGTACAGATGGTACGCCAATTTCCTGTAAATAAACATGATATAAAGTAGTCGATAACAATTCACCTTGCGCCAGTATGATCTTATCTTCAATCTGCGTAAACAGATCATTACTTAGCATGCTCAGCAAACCGAAGTGATAATCAATCACCTCTTTAGCCCTACCTAAGTATTTTTCATCCTTAAGCAGTTCCTTAATAAACAATTCGTACTTATCCTTCAGCGCGGTAATTAAAGCTGCTGCCTTAGCCTTATCACTTTTAAGATAGGCCTGCCCTATTTCGACAAGACTATTGGTTGTACCCGAAACTGCCGATAACACCACAATCTGGCGCTCATCAGCATTTACAATATTCAGCAGCTTTTTCATCCGCTCGGGGCTACCTACAGATGTTCCGCCAAATTTTAAAACTTTCATTGTTTATTCTGTTTAAAAGAAAAATATTGATATTCTGCTGCCTGTAGCGGGTTTTGGTGCCCGGAGAAATACTAAGATAATTGATCAGCAGCAATTTAACGCAGCACCCGCTTTAGCGGCGCTAAAAATATGATTTTAAACAGGATTTAGCTAATAAAATTTAAGAACCTCTCCCCAGCCCTCTCCAAGGGAGAGGGAGCGAAAACGGTTATACAAAAGCCCTCCCCTTTGGGGAGGGTTGGGAGGGGTTACTTCGTTTACGTCTTGAACCAGAATTTTCTGAATTTAAGAATTAACAGAATGCTTAGCGTCTTGATCCTGGCTCTCGATTCTTGATTCTCTACTTCGAGTGTTCTCCAATCGCTTTACCCAAATGCTGGATATGGCTTTCATCTAACAATAAAGCGGCATTTAAATGAGGTTTGTAAATCCATACATTATGTTCATTACAATACATATAACCGCACAGTCCGTCGGCATAATATAAATCATATACACTGGCATTGGCTTCGGCACGGTGCTTAACGGTGATCACCAAGGGGCGATCTATCATCGGGATTTCTACTTCAAAAGGATTCATATCGTAATAACTAATTTTATGAAAAGTGGTTCTTGATAATTGCGTAAAGCACGTAAATTAGTTTGATGTTTTCAATTAACATTAGTATTAAACCATGAAACAACATTTTCTAAAACTATACGGGTACGATTACTACGCCAATAAACTTATATTGAAAGCCATACTGGAAGCTGGCAGCCCCGATCGGGCTGTTAAATTGATGGCCCACGTGCTTGCGGCCCAACAGATATGGCTGGCGCGATGCCGGCAAGATGCAGATGCGCAGTTACCTGCATTGTGGCCAGACTGGCAGGCCGATGAACTGCTGATCATCAATCACCAAAATAATAAAAACTGGCTGCAATTTTTGGAAAGCGAAAACCTGGATAAGGTTATCACCTACAAAAACTCAACTGGCGTTGCTTTTACCAATAGCATTACAGATATTTTAACCCATTTGATAAACCACGGCACCCATCACCGGGCACAAGCCGGGCAGGTGGTAAAAAATACAGGCTTTAAATTACCTAACACCGATTATATTACCTATCTCCGTAATAAATAATGATTTTAAACTGATTTTACTTTTGGCTGCTAATGGCAGATCGG
>CAHJXH010000330.1 GCA_903644075.1 Sphingobacteriaceae bacterium
CTTGAAACCAGAACCACTCATACCGATCATTTGCTCGGCCGAAATGTTAGAAGCGATCAGCGAAGCGCCAATAGCCCACCAGGTGAGTGACCCTTCGGCCAAAAAGTAATCTTTAGAGGTGGCATCAGCATTGTGCTTGCGCTTATACACCCAAAAACCGTACGCGGATACGATTATAAAATACACGAAAAATACGACGTAGTCGCCAGTGGATAGTCTGCTCATTTTTTATACTTAGGTTTAATTGTCTGGTTAGGACTTGGTTTAAATTTGTCTGTTTGACAATTATAATTATATAAACCGATTAATCAAATTTTCCAGGTACTCTTGTTTTCCACTAATTGTTGCAGGCTCGCCATTTTCTGCTGCGAAGTTGCGCAGGTCTTCTAATGTCAGTTTACCTTCTTCAAATTCTTTACCTTTTCCGCCATCAAATGAAGCATATCTTTCGGTACGGATCTTTTTGTAATCAGATTTTTGAAGGATATTATCTGCAATAGTCAATGCACGTGCAAAAATGTCGATACCACCAATGTGTGCATAAAATAGATCCTGAAGATCAGTAGAGTTACGACGGATCTTAGCATCGAAATTGATACCACCACCTTGTAAACCACCGGCTTCTAAAATGATCAGCATTGATTCTGTGATCTCGTTGATATCATTAGGGAATTGATCTGTATCCCAGCCATTTTGGTTATCACCACGGTTAGCATCGATAGAACCTAATAAACCGGCATCGGCAGCAACCTGTAACTCGTGCTGGAAAGTGTGGCCGGCCAATGTAGCGTGGTTAACTTCCAGGTTCAGTTTAAAGTCGTTCATCAGATCATATTTCTGCAGGAAACCTAATACAGTAGCTGCATCATAATCATACTGGTGTTTAGTAGGCTCGCAAGGTTTTGGTTCGATAAAGAAAGTACCTTTAAAGCCTTGTTTGCGGGCATAATCTTTAGCTGTGTGCAAGAATTTAGCAAAGTGCTCCTGCTCGCGTTTCATATTGGTATTTAGCAACGACATGTAACCTTCGCGACCACCCCAGAATACATAGTTTTCGCCGCCTAAAGCAATTGTTGCATCCAGCGCAGCTTTAACCTGTGCACCACCATGGGCTAGCACATGAAAATCCGGATTGGTAGAAGCACCATTCATATAACGACGATGTGAGAACAAGTTGGCAGTACCCCAAAGCAATTTAACACCGCTTGCTGCTTGTTTCTCTTTAGCATACTCAACCAGCGCGTTTAAACGGCGCTCGTTTTCTTTAATATCATTGGTATAATCAACCACATCCACATCGTGGAAACAGTAGTATTTAAGGCCCAGTTTGGTGATGAACTCAAAGGCAGCATCCATTTTATCTTTAGCGCGTTCTACCGCATCAGCCTTAGCATCCCATGGATGGATGTGTGTTGGCTCGCCAAATGGGTCGCCACCGTTACCTACAAATGAGTGCCAGTAAGCAACCGCAAAACGCAGGTGATCTTGCATGGTTTTACCTGCAATAACTTTGTTGGCATCGTACCATCTAAAGGCAAATGGATTATCACTTTCTGGCCCTTCATAACCGATAGCACCTATACCTTTAAAAAATTCCTTTTCTCCTGTAATAATATTTGACATGTTGTAAAAATTGAATTCGTTTCTAATTAATATATTTTTTATAAGATCTCTAATTGTCGTTCCAGCAGTGTTTTCCACTCCTGATAAATAGTTTCCATGCTTTCGCCATTCGGTTGGATCAGCTGGATTGGTTTCATATTAACGAATGCCTCAGCTTCTGTTTTATATGTACCGGCACCAATGCCTGCACCTAATGCAGCACCAACGCTGCCGTCGTTTTTATAAAGCTCTACAGGTACGCCTGTTACATTCACAAAACTTTGGGCAAAAACATCGCTCAAGAACAGGTTGGCTTTACCCGCCCTGATGATAGATGGCGACATGCCATTCTCGCGCATAATATCCAGTCCGTATCTAAATGCGCAAGCAATCCCCTCCTGCACCGCACGGAAAATATGGGCCTGTGTATGCAGGTTCAAATCGATGTTATGGAAATGCACACCTACCTGTTTGTTATTTAACATGCGCTCGGCACCATTACCAAAAGGCAAAATGCGCAGGCCTTCGCTCCCAACCGGGATGCTTTGCGCCAGATCATTCATTTGCTGATAGCTGATGGCCGAGCCGAACAGGTTTTTAGCCCAACGATTTAAACTCCCTGTACCGTTGATGCAAAGCAGCACGCCTAAACGTTTTTGATCTTCGGCATAGTTAACATGCGCGAAGGTGTTTACACGTGATTGCTGATCATAAGTCAGTTCATCACTCACCCCATAAATAACGCCCGATGTGCCCGCCGTTGCTGCTACCTCGCCGGGCTGTAATACGTTTAGTGATAAGGCATTATTAGGCTGATCTCCGGCTTTATAAGTAAGCGGGATACCAGCTTTTAAACCAAGTAATTGTGCGATCTCTTCAGTAACATAACCATGTTCTGAAAACACCGGCAAAATTTCAGGAAACAGATCTTTGCTGAAACCAAAGTAATTGATCACATCTTCAGAAAGCGTACCGTTCACAAAATCATAGAAAACACCTTCTGAAAGTGAGGATACTGAACTGGTAATGCTGCCGGTTAATTTCATCCCGATAAAATCGCCGGGAAGCATAAACTTATCTATCTGTGCGTAAACATCAGGTTCATTTTCTTTAACCCAGGCCAGTTTTGATGCGGTAAAGTTTCCGGGCGAATTCAATAGATGCGCTAAGCAATGTTCCTCGCCTATTGTTTCAAATGCTTTATTACCTATTTCAACCGCGCGGCTATCGCACCAAATAATACTGTCGCGCAAAACGTTTTGATCCTTATCTACCAGTACCAAACCGTGCATTTGGTAGGCGATGCCAATAGCGCCAATATCCTGCGGATTGTAGCTACCAGTTTGATTGGCCATGAGGATAGCTTTTTGAGTTTGGTCCCACCACATCGAGGGCGATTGCTCTGCCCAGCCCGATTGAAGTGATTTTATCGGCGACTCTGTATCGGGATATTGTGCCGTAGCCACTGCTTGTTGCGTAGCTGCGTCAACAACAGAAACCTTAACAGACGAGGTTCCGATATCGATTCCTAACAATAACATATTTTTGGTTTATAACAGGTTTAAAACTGCATTAGTAATCAACGAAATTAAATTAATTTTTGAATATGCAATCGATTGTTGAAATTTATTTTTCGCATTTTTACTTTTTGATTTATGAAACCTAAAAAGAGAACAACAATTTATGACATTGCCCAAAAACTCAATGTCACTCCATCATCTGTATCGCGCGCACTCAACAACAGCAATTACGTTAATGAGGCCACCAAAAAGCTGATTTTAAAGACAGCAGAAGAGCTTAATTACAAGCGCAATACAATGGCATCAAACCTGCGCAAGGGCCAATCGAAAACTATCGGCATTGTTGTTCCGCGGATAAATCAGAACTATTTTGCCAATATTATTGCAGGTATTGAGGATGCAACTTTTAAGCAAGTCTACAATCTGATCATCTGC
>CAHJXH010000331.1 GCA_903644075.1 Sphingobacteriaceae bacterium
AAAGAGGCATTACAAATGCCCGACCATCTTAAGCACGCGTTGCAAACGCACGCAAGATTTTAGAAAAAATCTTTTACCGGAAAACAGTGAAATAAATTCGGCATGACGTGGTGGAGATTCCCGGACAACTGACAACCGATAACAGACAACTAATCAAGCCCTCACCCACTCCTTCAAATCAAAATCATAGCGCTTAATTACCTTAGCCGGGTTACCCGCAGCTACAGAATATGGCGGAATACTTTTCGTAACTACAGCACCACCGGCTACCACGCTATGCTTCCCAATGGTAACGCCGGATGTAATAACCGAATTAGCAGCTATCCAGCAATCGTCTTCTATGATGATGGGATTGGTTATTACGGGTTGATCTACAATCGGTACATCAATATCGGTATAAACGTGATTTAAAGCACTGGCTACTATATTTTGGGCGAAGATTACATTGTTGCCGATGGTAACCGGGCCTATGATGACGTTGCTCATGCCAATTAATGATCTGCTACCTATGAGTACATCGCCCACACCATTATTAATAGTAGAGAAACTTTCTATGGCCGAATGCGCCCCCATTTCGAAGCGATTAAATGGCAACACATCCAAACGAGTGCGGCCATGTATCTTGGCACCTTTACCGCGTTTATGGATAAATGGGTTTACAAACCATTTTACCCAAAGGCGTGGCCGGGCTTCGCCGCTAGGTATCAGCATCCAGTGCACAAAGGCTTTTAACGATGGATTTTCTTTTATCTTTTCCTTTAATGACATGGTATGCTTTATTTTCTTTTAGCTTTTTCCCAAACTGCACTTTGCTTGCCTGCCGAGTATCGGAAGATACCGCGGATAACAGCATAGTTCATCATGCAAAAATAGTAGGGAATAAAAAGGATCTTTACTTTAATTTGCTTGCTTTCCAATATCCAGCCCAGTAAAGACGCACTGTAGAACATCACCTGGCCTAACAATAACAGTTCATATAACAGGCTATTATAACCACTGGTCACAATAACCATATTCAAGATCACGGAAAGGATCATCAGGAAAGGCACAACCGTCCACCTCAACACGCGGTGACTAACGTATTGAAACGTCAGTACAGGCTGTTTAAATGGGTTCAGCAGACTTTTTAGCCAAACGATAGATTGTATACCACCCGCTGCAATCCTGATCTTACGTTTCAGCTCCTCACCTACGCTTTCAGAGCCATTCTCGGTGGCATAAGCTTCGGGCTCATAAACCACACGGTAGCCTTCTTCGGCAACCAGCAGGGAAATCATAAAATCGTCGAGGATGGTATTAACCGGTACAGGCCTGTATAAATCGGTACGGATACTAAATAGTTCGCCCGCAGCACCTACTACGGTATGTAATTCGGCGTCCCAGGTTTTTAGTTTCGATTCGTATTTCCAGTAAAAACCTTCGCCTGCGGTGGCATCGGCAGTTTCATCGGCATGTACGCGCTTCTCTCCGGCCACAGCGCCAATTTTTGGATCAGCATAATGGCGGCAGATCTTAATAAGCGCGTCTGCATTCAAAAATGTGTTGGCATCGGTGAAAACCACAACTTCGGTACTTACCTCATCCATGGCACGGTGCACGGCAGCAATTTTACCGCTGCGGCCTTCCTTATGCATTAGCTTAATTTCGGGGTAGGCGGCCACCAGTTGGGGTGTGCTATCGCTCGATCCGTCGGTTACAAAAACATATTGCACCTTGCCTGCCGGGTAATTAAGTGCAAGGGTGTTCTTTATTTTTTCAACAATAAAATCCTCTTCGTTATAAGCAGCTACAATGAGTGTACAGGTAGGCAAAAGCGCAAAGTCTTCTGCCGGGGATACACGTTTGCCTTTAACCGCACGCCTGATCTTGATCAGGAAAAACAGTAAAATGCCATATCCAAAAAAGGCGTAAAATACTATAAAGAGGCTAAGCCAAAGTGCTATTTTCATTTATCGTGTAATGGGGTATCCTAAATTATCGCTATCCTTTTTCTCTGTAATATTCCACCAAATAGCTTTCAGTAAGAGGGTTGTGAAGCCCTTTTGCTTATTTTTTTTATAATTGATGATATTACGCGGCGCTACTAATAAAGTAAAGTAAACATAAAAAAATAACCTGGCTATAAACGGCGCATTACGGCGGATAAACAAAATACGATTACGATTCATAAAGTACTCTTTCAAACCACTCGCCTTACCTACCGAAACCGATTCTTTATGATAGATCAATGCCTGCGGCACAAACCAAATTTCGTAACCGGCGCGGTCAATCCTATCGCACCAATCCATTTCTTCATAATATAAAAAGAAATTCTCGGCCATTAAGCCGGCTTTATCCATCGCCTCGCGCTTCAGCATCATTGCGGCACCGTGGGCATAGCCTGTTACACCGAGTCTATCATCATATTGGCCATTATCAGGCTCAAACTGCCCAATGCAATAGTTGCGGCAGGTATAATAATTCATTGGTGTAAAGCCTGCGTATTGCAATGTATCAGGTTGATCGAAGTACCTGATCTTTGGTGATACCATCCCCACTTTTGGGTTCTCATCCAGTACATTTACCAGTGTTTCTATCAATCCGGCTGTAAACTCGGTATCATTATTTACAAAGAATAAATATTCGCCTTTTGCTTCTTTTATACCTAAATTGTTACCACCCGCAAAGCCCAGGTTTATTTCGGAACGGATAAATTTGATACCGGGATATTGTTGCTCCCATTCGGGCACACTGTTTACCTTGCTCCCGTTATCAACAACTATAATTTCTACCTCCAAATATGCGTTAGTAGTAGCAATAGACGACAAAAGTTGCTCGGTGATGAAACTTTGATTGAAATTAACCGTAATGACAGAGACTGTTTTCTTCATATATTAAATACACGGTGTTTAACGTAACAAACAGCCGATTAAGTTACATTGAATATATCGATACCCATTGGATAATAAAAAAATAATATCGAAAGAGGTTTCCAGCTTCCAGAAACTGAATGATGAGCACACGCATATCGATCAGAAACTGGACGAACTGATTGCACTTTTAAGTGAGAGCAACCTGGATAGCGAATCGGTAAAATTACTCCAAAGCAAGTTTAATAAAGCACTGGAAGTAAGCGATATTGATAAAGATCAGATCCATTCTTTCAAAAAAATAGATAAGCTAAGCGAAACCTCTTCGCGCGAGGAATTACTGGATGAGTTTAGCGTTTTACTTACCAATACACGTATCGACAGCAGCCAGGCCCGGAAGTTCATTAAACAAGAGCGGGCTTCCAATATTGTACTGATGATGATTGGCGTAGTTATGATAGGCCTGGGTTTCGCCATGATCATTATGCCTGCCCCGCCCTATTTCGAAATGTTTACCATTTATTATTTTAATCCAAATGATGGGGTAACCATAATGGATGTTATCTCTTTACTTATTATATTAGCGGGAGTGTACCTCCTTATAAAAACGTTCTATAAGAAAAACATCGCCCGATCAAAATGACAGATACGCCGGTACTAAAAAAAATTCTGTTGGTTGACGACAATCCGCTCTTTC
>CAHJXH010000332.1 GCA_903644075.1 Sphingobacteriaceae bacterium
ATATGGAAATTTTAGTGTGGGTTTTCTTAGGCAGCATTGGCAATGTTGCGGCAACCACTGTCCCTGCCCAACCACTGCACGTTATAGCAACAGGGCTCGGCTGCGACTTTTTCTTTGGTTCATTTCTTTTTGAGAGAAAAAGAAATGAACATCCACTGACGATCATCGCATACACCCGTTCCTAATGAAAAACGGATTATGCTACATTGAAGTTTGTAGCTTTATAGGTCTGAGATTGCTTCGTTCCTCGCAATGACGTTCTTCAATTTTTTAACACAATCATCACACAAAACCCACACTAAAATTTCCATATCCGCTTTAAAATGGCTATTTTGCCTATGCTGTATGAATTTTCTATCTCATTTTTATTTCGACAGGGACACCACCGACTGCTACCATGTATTAGGCACTGTATTGCCTGATCTGTTAAAGAATGCGGATAAAACAATCGTACTGCATCCCGAAAAACTACGCCACCCCGATAGCAGGATACAAAGTTTAATAAGCGGCTGGCAAAAGCATTTGGATGTGGACAGATATTTTCACTCGTCTGATTTCTTCAGGCACCACTCCCATCAGTTAAAATTAGTTTTGTTGCCGGCATTAGTAGGCTCACCTGTTAAGCCATTCTTTTTGGGGCATATTGCATCAGAATTGATACTGGATAACCTGCTGCTTACCACATCCAAAATTACAGTTGATGGTTTTTACGATCATCTGGACGGTTGCGACCGGCATATCATCTATGAATTCCTGATATACAGCGGGATGAAGAATCCGGACGTATTCATGAAGTTTTTCGAAGGCTTTAAAAAGAGCCGCTACCTGCACACCTATATCGATACCGCACAGGTGGCTTATGCCTTGAAAAGGATTTGCATGCGCGTATGGCATTATCCCTTTACACCGGAGCAGGAGGCGGCCATGAGCCATATTATAGTGGATTATCGCCAGTTAATGGAGCCCGTATTTATGGAAATCTTCGACCAGATCAGCGCGAGTCTGGATGCACAGTCTCAATAAAAAACCCACAACATATTCGCATTTTACTACTTCAACTCTACCCCTTATTAAAGGTACTGTAGTTTGCAATGCCTCTACCTTCCCCTTAAAAGGGAAAAACTACTGTAAGTTCCTTTCAAGATCGTTAACAAGGGGTATAATTTAAGCCGATCATCTTGCGGCATAATTAAACTCTATTACGGAATCAGTTCTGCACCGGGAGGTTGAGTTGCAGCCAAAGCTATCCTGCGCTCTTTCGCCCGTTTAAAAAACAAGCCGAACAATATAGCAGCAATTAACCCGGCAAAACCCTGCACAAACAATACATAACGTACATTAAAATGATGCGCCGCCAAACCGGCAAAGAAACTACCTATAGGTTGCACGCCCATAAAAGCCATTACATAATAACTAATTACCCGGCCACGCATCTGCGGTGCAACGGTTGTTTGTATAAAGGTATTGGTACCTGCAATCTGGATCATCATACCCAAACCGCCGGTTGCAATAAATACAAGCGCCAGCCATAGCTGCGGGCTGCATGCAAAAGCAGCAATACTGGTTCCACAGATAATTGAAGCTATGATGATGGTTTTACGGAGGTTTTCGGTCGATTTTAAGGTAGCCATGTAAAAAGCCCCGCAAAGTGCGCCCAAACCCGAAACACTATTCAACCAGCTATAGGTTGAGGCATTGCCATGAAAAATATCTTTGGCGAAAATTGGCAACAGCGTACTATAAGTCATGGTGAAAAAGCTGGTGCAGGCCATTAGCAAAATCATCAGTTTAATATTTTGTTCGCCTTTCAGGTATTCGTAGCCGCCTTTTAAATTTTCCCAGATACTACCTACAGCTTTGTCAACCTTTTCGGGTGCCAGTTTCATCATTAATAATGAAACTATTACGGCAATAAAACTAATTGCGTTTACCAAAAAGCATACACCCATGCCAACGGTTGTCAGTAACACTCCGGCCACAGCAGGGCCCACTAAACGGGCCACGTTAACCATAGACGAATTAAGTGCAATGGCATTTTGCAAATCGCTCTTATCATCTATTAACCTTATCATCAGTGATTGCCTTGCCGGGGTATCAAACGCATTAATAATACCCAGTACGATACTCAAGCCAATAATGGCAGGCATATAATATATGTGCGAAAGTATCAGCGCAGCCATAATGCTGGCCTGTATCATGGCGGCTATTTGCGTAGTTAATAATACTTTATAACGGTTATGCCTGTCAACAATGGCACCGCCATAAGGCGAAAGCAGCATGGTAGGTATCTGCCCGCAAAAGTTAACCACACCAAGCATTAAGGCCGAGTGTGTTACGGTGTAAACGAGCCAGTTAACGGCTATACGCTCCATCCAGGTACCAATGAGCGAGAGCGATTGGCCTACAAAATAAAGACGAAAGTTGGGGTATTTTAATGATCTGAATACGGCGGACATAGTAATAAAACGACAAGTATCGCTGTTTTATGTTTGCCGAAAATGAGTAGAATGTAAAAATGCGCTTACATCAGATGATAATTTAACCTATAAGATAAGCCCAAAGCCTAAACTTGCTTTATAAATTACAAAAAACTTGCTCTAAATCAGCAATTAACATTAAAATAATTTTTTTCTACAGAAAATATATTCGTACTTTTGCAGTCCCAATTGACTTGGGAAAAGGAGACAATTTATTTAATGGCAAAAAAACAAGAAGCAGAAAAAGAATTAAAGTCTAAAGAGGCCGAACTGGACACAGTAGGTCTTCCGACAGAAAAAGAAAGCATTGAGTCAGAAGCTGATTCAATTTCTATTGATGAAATCAAATCTAAAGTTACCGTTATCGCAGGCGATTTTGACTGGGATGCTGATGACAAAAAATTTGGTAACTACAGCGATCAAGAACGCGAGAAATTTGAAAAAATGTACGATGGTACGTTCTCTTCAATCAATCAAGGCGAGATTATCACTGGTACAGTTGTAAACATCAATAACAAAGATGTGGTATTAAACATCGGATTTAAATCTGATGGTATGGTATCATTATCAGAATTCCGCGATACTCCAGACCTTAAAGTAGGTGATACAGTGGATGTATTCGTAGAATCACAAGAAGATGCTAACGGTCAGTTAGTATTATCACGCAAACGTGCGAAAACTCAGAAATCATGGGAGCGCATTAATGCAGCTCTGGACAATGATGAGATCATCACTGGTTTTGTGAAGAGCAGAACTAAAGGTGGTTTAATTGTTGATATAATGGGCGTTGAAGCCTTTTTACCGGGTTCACAAATCGATATCAAACCTATCCGTGATTACGATGTGTACGTTGGTAAAACAATGGAATTCAAAGTTGTTAAAATTAACCACGAGTTTAAAAACGTAGTGGTATCGCACAAAGTGCTGATTGAAGACGATTTAGAAAACCAAAAAACTGAAATTGTTGCCAAACTTGAAAAAGGCCAGGTATTGGAAGGTACAGTTAAAAACATTACTGATTTCGGTGTATTCATCGACCTTGGTGGCGTTGACGGCTTAC
>CAHJXH010000333.1 GCA_903644075.1 Sphingobacteriaceae bacterium
CGTCGTGCAATGCGGAGGAAATCCAGGACTGTTTTTTAAAACATAAAAATGGTCGGAATTTCTTCCGACCATTCGTGCCAAATCGGGGCCTTTCTTATTTTAAGATGGCGACGGAACCGGATCTGGCTCATCGTCTTCGTATAGTGTTTGGTCTTTTGAATAATCTTCTTCCGGGTCTGGTTCGCGTACATCATCGCCTACGCGCACTTCATGTAAATCATCTTCGTCTTCAATGCCGGTTTCGTTTTCATCCGGATCAACACTTGGTAAAGTATTGTCATTGCTAAACTTATAATCTATACCAAAGCTTAAAGGCGATTGTGTGGTTTGTTCTTCAGTAATTTTCATAACGCTTTTAATTAAGTAAACACTTTTAAAATGCCAGATAAATTCTGGAACAAGTACTATACCAACAACTTAATTAGGTGAAGGGTTTTTAATTATTCTGAACATTAAACCAATGCCTGCTTAAATTATCATATGTTTAAATTAACCAACCTATCTCATGAAAATTAAACTCATTTTACTAGCCATACTTATGTTAGTAATTAGCACTTACGGTAAATCTCAAAACCTGTCTGCAATTAATTTGGCTGTATCCGAGCATGTTACAGCGATAACTTCTGTAGAGTTGTTTGCTAATCACAATCGTATAAATTTAGTTTAAAAGGCCATGCTTCGGTGCAAACCGTAAACAATGGCTCTGATGGAGAGCTTATTCCCGCTGGCAATATACAGACTGCTTATTACGATCAATTTGATGGCGATAACGTAGGTAAAGCCAAATCTGTTGGAAACCTTGGCTTTGTTTATTATGACCGGTTTGATGATAACGTACTGCGCGGCAAGTTAAAGCAGGCAGGCGAACTTAAATTTACTTACTATGACAGTTTTGATTCGGCCGAGTTAAGAGGAAAGATCAAATCAATTGGCAATGTTAACGTTACCTATTACGATAAATTTGATATGGATAATGTTGGTAAAGTAAAAACCATAGGCAGCACCAAGATTGTTTATTATGACAGATTTGATTCGGCTGAACTGCGTGGGAAAATAAAATCGATACAGGGTGATGGTCCCATAATTAATGTGATAGGCGATTATTAAAATGATAAAGCCATGCTACTTAAACAGCATGGCTTTATTATTTGATGGCGTATTCTGATTAATACCCTACAGTAAACCTTTGTTTAGCAAACTGTTTGTTCTCCGCTTCGTCAACAATGGCAATGGCCATATCTTCGGCAGTAATGCTGCATTTACCATTTTCATCAAATACGGGGCTTTCGGTACCTATGCGGTATTTGCCGGTACGCTCGCCTGGGTGTAGCTCTATGGCAGGGCTTAGGAAAGTCCAGTCCAGTTCTTCTTCTTTTCTCAGATCGGTTAGGTAATCGCGGGCTGCAGTGGCACCGGTTTTCCATTCTGCCGGGAATTGCGGCGAATCAACTAATTGCTGGCCATCAATAAACAAGCTGCCTGCGCCGCCTACAACTAATAAACGTTTTACGCCTGCTTGTTTGGTTGCAGTTTGTATCGCTTGTGAACCTTTGATGAAAGCATTATACAAGTCGGGGTTAGTCCAACCGGCATTATACGCGCTGATCACAATATCATTTCCGGCTAAAACTTCGGCCACTTTATCAGTATCTAAAACGTCAATGGCAACTTTGGTTAAATTATCGTTTTCGGTTTCAATTTTTTCGGTGTTACGGGCAATGGCAGTAACGGTGTGGCCGCGTTGTAATGCTTCTGTTAAAACGTTTGTGCCTACAAAGCCAGAGGCGCCTATTAGTGCAATTTTCATGTTTTTGTTGTTTTAATTGTAATTAAATTTGTTACAGTTATGTGTAAAAAAAATTAAACGAATTTTTTACCGAAATCGGCAAGGGTAATTTTGCTCAATTGGTTACTTATGTTTTGGTCAACGTCCTCATATAAGCTAACAATGTGCTTGTTTACTTGTTTTCCAACCGGGCAATCGGGATGGGGCTGATTTTTTGCCAGTCCAAAAGGTGATGCCGATTTTACAGCCGCATAAACATCGGCCAAGGTAATCAGCTCTGCAGCTTTGCTTAATGTATACCCGCCTGTTTTGCCTTCCTTACTTTCAACCAAACCATGTTTGCGCAAGTTGCTCAGCTCTTTCCTGATCAATGCCGGATTGGCGTTTACGCTGCCTGCAATATAGTCAGACGAGTATACTTCACCATTTGAATGGTAAAGCAGGGTGAGTATATGTGTTGCTATTTGAAACCTGGCGTTCATCTGTAATATTTATTATTACAGTACAAATGTAAGAAAGTTTTAAACAATGAGGCAAGTAATTAACTTTTTTTCGAAAAAAGTTAATTATAGGGCATAAACTGTGCTAATAGGTTATCAATATTTTTTATTTTATGTTAATTTAGCACACGTTAAACTATGAAAGTACATTTTATAGCCATTGGTGGCAGTGCGATGCATAACCTGGCTATCGCTTTACATAAAAAAGGATTCCAAATTACCGGGTCGGACGATGTTGTATTCGAGCCATCTGCCTCGCGTTTAGCTAAACACGGTTTATTGCCTGCGCAGCAAGGCTGGTTTCCCGAAAAATTAAGCACCGATCTGGATGCTGTAGTTTTGGGTATGCACGCCCGGCTGGATAACCCCGAATTGCTGAAAGCGCAGGAACTGGGTATTAAAATATATTCGTACCCCGAATATATTTACGAACAATCAAAAGATAAGCTTCGCGTAGTAATAGGGGGGAGCCACGGCAAAACCACCATTACTTCCATGATACTGCATGTGTTGCAGGTAGCAGGCAAGAAATTTGATTACCTGGTAGGTGCACAATTGCAGGGTTTTGATACCATGGTAGGCTTAAGTGATGCCCCGATTATTGTGATAGAAGGGGATGAGTACCTTGCTTCGCCGATTGACCGCAGGCCTAAATTCCATTTATACAAAGCTAATATTGCCGTAATAAGCGGCATCGCCTGGGATCATGTTAACGTATTCCCAACGTTTGATAGTTATATAGAGCAGTTCAGGATTTTCATGAAAACCATTACGGTTGGCGGCTCGCTGTTTTATAGCGAAACAGATGAGGTGCTAAAAGAAACCGTATTGGCCGATGATTCTGAGATTAACAAGTTAGGATATAATTTACCGCCGCACCATATTATAGATGGTGTAACATATATAATTTACGAAGGCAAAACCTATCCGTTGAACGTTTTTGGGCAGCATAATTTATTAAATATAGAGGCTGCCAGATATGTTTGCGGTATGCTTGATATTAAAACTGAAGAGTTTTATCAGTATATTAGTGACTTCAAGGGGGCAGCCAGGCGACTGGAGCTATTGGGTAAAAATGAACATGTAAGTATTTATAAAGATTTCGCGCATTCGCCGTCGAAACTTAAAGCTACAATACAAGCAGTTAAGGCCCAGTTTCCAAACCGCAAATTGCTGGCTTGCATGGAACTGCATACATTCAGCAGTTTAAATGCAGACTTTTTGAACGAGTACGCCGGCACCA
>CAHJXH010000334.1 GCA_903644075.1 Sphingobacteriaceae bacterium
TTCATTTGCAGCACACCTGCAACTGCCGAACCTGTAGAGTTACCTACAAAAATGCCTTCGCGCAGGGCAACCTCACGGGTCATCAGGGCAGCATCTTTATCGCTTACTTTTTCGAAGTGATCAATCAGGCTGAAATCAACATTCTGCGGTAGAAAATCTTCACCAATACCTTCTGTGATATATGGATAGATCTCATCTTTATCAAAAATACCGGTCTCCTTATATTTCTTAAATACCGAACCATAAGTATCGATACCTAAAACTTTGATGTTAGGGTTCTTCTCTTTTAAAAATTTAGCTGTACCAGAAATAGTACCACCTGTACCCACACCTGCTACCAGATGGGTAATTTTACCTTCTGTCTGCTCCCATATCTCCGGACCGGTTTGCTCATAATGTGCAGCCGAGTTCGACAGGTTATCATACTGATTCGGTTTCCATGAGTTAGGCACCTCGCGCTCTAAACGTGATGATACTGAATAGTAAGACCGTGGATCTTCGGGCTCAACGTTGGTTGGGCACACAATAACCTCGGCACCAAATGCACGTAAAGCATCAAATTTTTCTTTCGATTGCTTATCGGTACTTGTAAAAATACACTTGTAACCTTTAATTACAGCTGCAATAGCCAGGCCCATGCCTGTGTTACCAGATGTACCTTCAATGATGGTACCTCCTGGTTTCAAACGGCCGTCGCGCTCGGCATCCTCTATCATTTTAAGGGCCATACGGTCCTTAATAGAATTACCGGGGTTGGTTGTTTCGATCTTAGCCAAAACAGTAGCCGGTATATCCTTTGTAATTTTGTTAAGCTTAACCATGGGCGTGTTGCCGATGGTTTCGAGTATATTATTGTACCACATAATTAGTGCAAAGGTGCAAATAGGCATTGAATAATCAATACCTATTTGCCTAAAAGTATATTAAAATGATAGACTTAGTATCTTAGAATTTTAAGTGCTTAACCGTCAACCCGTTGTTGATCAACTGTTTCAATGACTCGATACCTATCTTTAAATGTGTTTCCACAAAGCTTTCGGTTACTTTCGAATCACTCTCGGCAGTCTTCACCCCTTCTGGGATCATTGGCTGATCTGATACCAGTAATAACGCCCCTGTAGGGATCTTATTGGCGAAACCCGTAGTGAATATGGTTGCTGTTTCCATATCTACAGCCATAGCGCGCAAGGTTTTCAGGTATTTCTTAAATTCTTTATCATGTTCCCAAACTCGGCGATTGGTGGTATAGCAGGTACCTGTCCAGTAATCCTTGCCAAAATCGCGCATGGTGGTTGATATTGCTTTTTGCAGGGCGAATGCCGGTAATGCCGGTACTTCTGGCGGCAGGTAATCGTTTGATGTACCCTCACCCCTGATGGCTGCGATTGGCAGGATCAGGTCGCCTACGTTGTTTTTCTTTTTCAGACCACCGCATTTACCTAAAAATATAACTGCTTTAGGTTTAATGGCGGTTAACAGGTCCATTACTGTTGCCGCTACCGAACTACCCATACCAAAATTGATGATGGTGATGCCGTTAGCCGTAACGCTTTGCATGGGTTTATCCAGGCCCATAATTGGTGCATCATTATTCCAGGTAGAGAATAACTGCAGGTACTTTGAAAAATTAGTCAGGATAATGTACCGTCCAAAATCATCCAGCGGCCGGCCGGTATAACGTGGTAACCAATTGGCTACAATTGATTCTTTTGTTTTTAAGCCTGCTTTGATTGGTGATTGAACTTCTTTAACCTGGTTGGTTTGTTCTTCAATTGGATTCTTTTTTGCTTCGATTTCTTCGTTCATATTGCCTCTTTTAACGTTGCCTCTCACCATGAGAGGTCTTTTTAACCTACAATGCCCTCTCTTGGGGAGAAGGCCATTTATCAATAAAGATAAGTTTATTTTGAGTGCCTGTAAGGCCTTGTTTGAAAAGTTAATTTGCGGGAAACACTAACTTTTTATACAACAAACCCCGGTGCTTTTGACACCAGGGCTGCTTGTAATGTTTACAAATATACTAAATATATTCGGTATTTTATCAGCCTAAGCTACTTTCAACTTTTTAAGGTCCGACTTTTCAAATTTCTCGTGTGCATAATCTAACGTTACGTTCAGTCGTTTCACATCTTTTTGAGACGGGAACTCGAACATCGCATCGATCATGATAGCCTCACAAATTGAACGTAAACCACGTGCACCTAACTTAAATTCCATTGCTTTATCAACAATGAAATCAAGTACATCTGTTTCAAACTCCAGCTTCACACCTTCGTATTCAAACAGTTTTTTATATTGTTTTAACAGCGAATTTTTAGGCTCGGTTAAGATATTGTGCAATGCTTCGCGGTCAAGCGGGTTCAAATAGGTAAGGATTGGCAAACGGCCGATCAACTCTGGGATCAAACCAAAAGATTTTAAATCCTGTGGTGTGATATACTTGTAAAGGTTTTTCATGTCAACCTCGCCATCGTCGTGCTTTAACTTATAACCTACTGTTTGGGTGCGTAAACGGTTAGCAATCTTACGATCTATACCATCAAATGCCCCACCGCAAATAAACAGGATATTGCTGGTATTAACCGTGATCATTTTCTGATCGGGGTGTTTACGGCCACCTTGCGGCGGTACGTTTACCATAGTACCTTCAAGGATCTTTAAAAGCGCTTGTTGCACGCCCTCGCCAGATACATCACGGGTGATAGAGGCGTTATCGCTCTTGCGGGCAATTTTATCAACCTCATCTATATATACAATGCCTTTTTCGGCGGCTGTAACGTCGTAATCTGCAGCTTGCAGCAAACGTGTAAGGATACTTTCCACGTCTTCGCCTACATAACCTGCTTCTGTTAGTACTGTAGCATCACAAATACAAAACGGAACGTTTAGTACTTTAGCTATAGTTTTTGCCAGTAAGGTTTTACCTGTACCGGTTTCGCCAACCATAATGATGTTTGATTTTTCAATCTCAACTTCATCTTTCTCTATGCGTTGGTTTAAGCGTTTGTAGTGGTTATAAACCGCTACAGCTAATATCTTTTTAGCATCATCCTGCCCTATTACATACTCATCCAGGTGCGATTTTAATTCGGCCGGTTTAAGCATGGTTGGTGCAGCTGGTGAAGCTTTTACTTTACGTACTTTAAGTTCCTCGGCTAATATTTCATTAGCCTGGTTAACGCATTTATCACAAATGTGTGCATCAAGCCCCGCTATCAGCATCAGGGAATCCTGTTTACCGGCGCCACAAAATGAACACCTGATTTCCTTGCTGTTCTTATTCATCTGCAAATGGTTTTATATCAAAAATAATAATTTAGCCGCACAATCGCAACTTCACAATGTCAATAACAATAAACTGCAAAAGCAGCTTATTGTTATTGTTTATTTGATTTTATTTTTCGTGTGCGCCACGTAAAATCTCATCAACCATACCAAATTCTTTTGCTTCTTCA
>CAHJXH010000335.1 GCA_903644075.1 Sphingobacteriaceae bacterium
TACAACGAAGGCTTATCAATAGTTGGTAATACACCAATGAGCTTAAGTTTTGTGATCTCGGCCCGTACCTTAAAAATAGGTAATGCCGAGCATGAAAACGACTGGCCGAAATAAGCTATAATATCAAATATATTAGGATAAGGTATGGAGGAGGCTTAACCCCTCCATACCTTTTTACTGATATATACTTTGTTGATTAAAAGGTAGTTTATAAATAGTTACAGTGCAAAATATACTATACTTGCTTTTACTTGTGAGTGTTTTTTGTGGCTGCACAAAATAACAGTAACCCAAAAAATGCTACTGGTGCAGGATGTAAATCTGTTACTTTAATTAACGCCACCAAACCCCCTGATTTCAAACTGTTTTGGCAGCGTTTAAAAAGGCGGTTAAGAATAAGGATATAAAAACCATAAACCAGCTAACCTATTTTCCAATACACAATCTGCACCCATGTTATATACCTTCAGGTAAAAACCGGTTAACTGATACCGCGGGATTATTGACAGGCGACTTTAAACCAATTATGTTTAAAGTTTTCGATGACGAAACATCCTGGCTTACCAGCGCGCCGGCAGATAGCCATTATCTCTACACTAAAAATGATGATGATAAAAGTTCGCCTTTGCAGGATATAACAGATAAACAAACGCCAGTATATATATATATCCGGTGGTGTATGATCATGATGGAAGAGGCGGAACAAAGAGCCTTTATTTTGGTTGTATAAAAGGAGTTTATAAACTAATATGGATTGATTGCGAGGGAAATGTGACCGGGCATTGATAAGGTATAAGCTTATGAAAAGTTCAAAAAAAATATTGATTTTTCTACCATTTACAGTATTAATAGCTACAATAATACTGTGTGCCTTCTCGATAAATCCCAATAGCCAAATCAAGCAACCTCCTCATGAAGTTTTAAACCAGGAAAAAACCTTAAGCAAGCTGGCAAATATTTTAATAGAGTCGGCAAGCAGCTATTCAGAAACCGGTTCAACAAGTAAAGAAGATCAATTTGTTAAAAAGTTTGTGAGTGTACTGGCTAACGCCAATACATTTAATTATGATTTCCCATCTCTCAAAAAGTACAATATCAGCCTGTTGCAATCGGCAGATAAGCGCTTAAAAATATACTCGTGGCAATCACCTTATTCAGGCTCTATGTGGCATACTCAAAACATACTGCAATACCTGGGTAATGATCATCAAATTATAACAGCGTCATTCAATAATTTGTATGAGCAAAAAGATGATGGAACAGGCCCCAGCCCAATATTAGACAAGGTTTATAAAATCAATAATGCCGGTGCAAACCAATATCTGCTAATAGGCTATGGCCAGATTAGCGGCACAGAACCCTACAATGTAGCACATATGCTTAATATTATAAACCACCGCTTTAATATTAATAAAAAGGTATTTGTAATAAATAACAAACCAGAGAATGAGATCTATGTATCTGTTAATGTAGGGGAAGATCAAGACATCGATGAGATCAGAAAAAAGATGGATATAAAGTTCGATAGCACTTCTCAACGCATTGTTTACCCGGTAACGAAAAAAGCTGGAAATAATTTAGTGTTAACAGGTACAACCCATCAGGTACAATTTAAAAATGGTGTTTTTAAATAATCAGTTATGCCAAACCAACCAGGACGAAATATAGATATTTTCTTAAACCGTGTAGATATATTTGGTACACTTAACAGGCTCACGCTTACAGTGGCTCCTTATATACCCGATTTTTTGGTGAAACCTTTTTGGGTTACAACACCGGGGGTAAAAACTGTTAAACTTAACAAACCTGCTCCTCCAATTGTAGCAAGCCCCTTCGATATTACACTTGCACAGCTTAAAATAATTTGCCCGTCGGCAAAGGTGTCAGACCTTACTGTTGTATTGCCGCATTTAAACACAACTATGCGTAAATACGATATTAATACCCGCCTTAGGCAAGCTCATTTTTTAGCTCAGGTTGCACACGAAAGCGCAAATTTCCGTACCACAAAAGAGTATGCCAGTGGGGCAGCTTACGAAGGCCGTAAAGATTTAGGTAATACCGAAGAAGGGGATGGCCGTAAGTTTAAAGGCCGGGGCTTAATTCAAATAACCGGCCGCTCTAATTATATATCTTATGGTAAATATGTTAACCAGGACCTTACCACCGGAGAAAATCCTAAAAAATTAGAGCGGTATCCATTAGCTGCTGATTCGGCAGGTTGGTTTTGGACTAAAGTTAAAAAACTAAATGCCAAGGCCGATCTTGATAATTTAACCCTGATCACTAAAAGAATAAACGGTGGTACCAACGGTATTAAAGACAGACGCCAGCATTTAATAAACGCCAAAAAAGCATTTAATATTAAATAAAATCATGCAAAAAACACTTCTAACTATATTAGCCGCAACCCTGTTATTGTCATGTAAGCCAAAAGAGGTTAAAGTTCAGCAAACAACTGTTACAGATACATCAACAGTAGTAAAAGAACAAAAAACAGTACAATCCTCGCCGGCTGCAACTTTTACCGATACGCTTAACAAAACACTTGGCAATTACTATAGCAATTGTACGCCAGATACAAGCAAACAAATTAAACTGGTATTGGCCAAGGCAGATAATCAATACACTGCTCAATTGTACTATGATGTAAAAAAGGTACAAATAAGCGGCGTACTGCATAAGGACACCATCAACTTTGACCCGGATTTTAATATCTGGTCATTTAGCAAAGGCAAGGCGGTTTATGGTTTTAGGTTTAGCAAAAATGATAATAACGGCATTGATGTGGCATTAATTAATGAAGACTATAAACAGGAGTTTAAAACCTGTACAGATGCCAAAGAAATTGATTTTACAAAATATTAATACAACCCAACATGGAAAACAAAGTTAATGTAAGCATAAATATAGAAGGCACAGAAATTACCCACTTCTCTACCTTTAAACTGGTACAGCGTTTTAACGAGCATCATAGCTTCGAGTTGCGGTTTGATTATGATCAGATTGAAACGCTCGGCACCTTATCGCTTGATAAGAGTAAAAATTTTGTAGGCAAAAACATTTCTATAAGTTTTGGTAGTGTACCTGGCCAGGAACAGGTTTTTATCGGAAAAATTACACGCGTAGAATTTGCACACAGCAACGGCTACCAGGGCGAATTGGTAATAAGTGGCTACAGCCCAACTGTACTCTTAGAACGAGGCCCGGATCTGGGCTCTTATCTGGGTAAAAACCTGCAGTCGATTATTAATCAGGCTACTGCTGATGCGCCATCTAATGATTTGGGCATGCAAATTAAACCCGTGCATACAGCCAATATAGACTATATAATGCAGTATCGCGAAAGCGACTTTGCGTTTTTAAACCGCTTATCGGCAGAGTA
>CAHJXH010000336.1 GCA_903644075.1 Sphingobacteriaceae bacterium
GGTTTTTGCATTTTTTGTTCTTCTAATTCCCCTCTCGAGATGGGGTAGGGCTGTGTTATTTAACTACCAAAGAAAATTTATTTTTAAATCTCCTTTATAGGTTATTACTTCCAAATTAATAGTGGTTACAGTTTTTACTTTACTGATAGCGTTGGTGTCGGTATAAGAAACGGCATACACATTGGTCTTTTTAAGATCTTTCTTTACGGATAATGTTTTTAGTAACCGGACGTCACTGTCCTGGGCCTTTATTACCGGGTCGGCATCTGTTTGTTCGCCCAATAATTCATATCTCTTTTCGCAGTGGGCGGTGAAGTATTTTCTTCTTAATGAAGATAAATTATTTTCCATTTGGTGGCCATCGTGCGAGCTTGAAACCTCAGTAATATAAGCCGTGTAAAAACTTTTAAGAAAAGCTATGGCTTTATCCGGGTCACTGTTTTGCGCGCTTAAATTGAGGCTAAAGGCTGTTAGTAATAAGGTAAAGATTAGTTTATTCATTATAGTATTATATCGATTGATGGGAATTGCAATAGTTAGTAGAATTCTTATCCACCCACCAATCCCGAAATTACATTAATACTCAAGGCCACAATGGCCGTATTAAAAGCAAATGAGATCATGCCATGAACCCATGCCAATCTACGGATCTGCCGGTCTGAGATCTCCACATCCGATACCTGGAACGTCATGCCAATTACAAAGCCAAAGTATACAAAGTCGAGGTAATCGGGGTTTTCTTCTTTCGGGAATTCGAGGCCGCCCATTGGTTTGGCATTGCCGTTATCATCATCGGTATCGTAATACATGTGGGCATAGCGCATACTAAATAGGGTATGCACCAAAACCCATGAGGTGACAACCGAGGCAATCACCAAAAATATATGCCCATTAACGTCCTCGCGCGATGCGCCTTTGGTCATTTTCAGGAGAAATATAATGGCAAATAAGCTCACGACTGATGCGCCGATCACCAGTATGAATATCATCGTCCGGCTGGAGTCCTCGAGTACGGCCACCTTTTTAAAATCACGCGGATGCGCCTTGAGGATGATGATCCAATCCATCACAATAGCGGCGGTGGCAAAAGTCATCCAGGTAAGCAGGATAGTTGTAGAGACGGATACCGTGTGCAGTACACTAAAGCATACAATGGCCGCCAGTATCAGCGATATGTATACGCGGTAATGGGTATCCGGTAGAAGTGATTTTTTTCGGGGTATTGTTTTGTTTGTCATTGGTTTAAAAGTACTGTTTATTAAGCTATTTAATCTTCTTCAAATATTTCAATTACCCGGCCAACCTGTCCGTCTTCCAAGCGCACTTTAATACCGCGCGAGTGGTAAGGGGCGCTGGTGAGCAATCTATCTACAATGCCGCGGGTACGTGCGCCGCTGCGCTGGTCTTTCTTTAATATAATATCAACCTCCAGGCCGGGGTAAATACCGCTTCGGGTTTTTCCATCCATGGGGGCAAAGATAATTAAGAGAGTCAAGAATCGGGAATCAAGAATCGGGTCGTTAAGTTTTATACCTGCTTTGTCATTCTGAGTTTTAAAATCCGCGGCCTCTAAGGGTGCAATGACATATTTGAAATTCAGCCACTTAATAAACATGTCATGGGTAATGTAATGAAGAATCTTCTTCGATAAGCATAGCGGCTTTACAGGGCGAAGAAGATCCTTCGCTATCGCTCTGGATGACAAAATTGAAAGTGCGTGTTGGTGTTTTGTCCCGGTTCTTGATTCCGATTCCTGACTCTTTTCAAAAGTTAAATATTGTTAAGAAATGTTAAACGGAAGTTAAGACCCATACACCCCATTAAATTAAGCCGGATATTAGTACTTGAAACTAAACACTTATGCCTCATGAGCTATCAAAAAATCAATAACCTTTTCGGCTGGCTTTGCTTCCTGGTTGCGGCCACTACTTACATTTTAACTTTAGAACCTTCTGTAAGTTTTTGGGACTGCGGCGAATTTATCTCCTGCGCGTACCGCTTGCAGGTATCGCACCAGCCGGGTTATCCTTTGTTTGCTATGCTGGGCAAGGCTTTCTCATTATTGTCTATGGGCGATAAAAGTAAGGTGGCTTATTTTACCAATATGGGCTCGGCGCTATTTAGCAGCGCTGCTATTATGTTTTTGTTTTGGACTATTACTGCGCTGGCGAAAAAGCTCCTGATCAAACGTGGCGAACAGCAAACTACCACCCAGACTATTATGATTATGGGGGCTGGATTAGTAGGTGCCCTGGGTTTTACCTATACCGATAGCTTCTGGTTTTCGGCTGTGGAAACTGTTGTGTTTTCGCCTGCTATGCTTTGTACATCTTTGGTTTTATGGGCCATATTTAAATGGGAAGCTCATGCCGATGAACCCGGTGCCGACCGCTGGCTGGTTTTCATTGCTTATGTAATGGGATTATCGGTGGGTATCCACCTGCTTAATTTGTTAACTATACCGGCGCTTACGCTTATTTATTACTTCCGCAGGTATAATAAAATCAATATTAAAAATACAATTATTGCCTTTTTAGCAGGCGTGGTTCTGCTGGCGTTTGTGCAGTTTGGCATCATCCAGTACACCGTAAAATTTGCAGGCTATTTCGATCTGTTTGCCGTAAATACACTTGGTATGCCCTTTAATACCGGTGCCTTAATATTTTTAGCGGTGTTGATTGGTGCCTTAGCCTATGGTATTGTTTACAGCATCCGCAAGCATAAACCGGCGCTTAACCTGGCTTTGGTTTGTGTGGCATTTATTTATTTCGGCTACAGTTCTTTTACCATGATCCCCATCCGGGCGCATGCCGATACCAATTTGGATAACTACCATCCGGATAATGCTTTTGCGCTGAATGAGTACCTGTCGCGCATCCAATATGTGGCACCGCCATTGTTGTACGGGCCGTATTTTGATGCCAAGGCTATCGACCAAAAAGACGGCCTTACCATGTATCGCAAAGGCACCGAGCGTTACGAGGTGGTTGGTAAAAAGCAGGAACTTATTTACGATCACAATACCATTATGCCGCGTATGTTTAGTACCGATGCCGCTGATGTTTCTTTCTATAAAGAATGGTTACGCCTGGGCGATAGTCAGACCCCCACCTTTGTTGATAACATGAACTGGATGTTCAGCTGGCAGATCTATCAAATGTATTTCCGCTACTTTATGTGGAATTTTGTGGGGCGTTATAATGAAATGGACGGCCAAACCAATACCCACGGTATTAACGGTAACTGGACAAGCGGGATCCTCGATCATGGTAAACACCTGCCAGATTCTGTGATGCAAAGCAATACCTACACTCCTTTGTATGCACTGCCGCTTATTATCGGTTTGCTGGGTATTATTTATCAATACAAACGCAACAAG
>CAHJXH010000337.1 GCA_903644075.1 Sphingobacteriaceae bacterium
ACCTGCCTGCTTCTAAAACTTACAGGGATAATGTGGGCTTTGGCTCAACCTGGAGTATGCAGTTCGGCTTCCGTTACATATTTAATTAAACAAGCTTAAGCGGCAATAATAAAATTGCCGCTTAATTTTAAACAGAGTATATATCATGATCAAAAGAATTATTACCCCTATTTTAATGTTACTGGTTACCGTAGCCCTGGTTTCATGGGGTGTAACAGGGCATCGTACCATCGGGAAAATTGCTGAAAAACACCTGACACCCAAAGCTGCCATAGCAGTTAAAGCCTTATTAGAAGATGAAAGTATGGCGGATGTAAGCACTTATGCCGACCAGATCCGCTCGCAGGATGAGTATAAATACACAGCGCCATGGCATTATATTAATGTACCTGCCGGTTTAACTGAACAGGCATTTAAAGATACCGTGCTTGCCAAACAAAACGACAACGTTTATAAAGCGTTGCTTAAATGTGAAGCAGATCTGAAAAACCCGGCGAAAACACGCGAAGAAAAAATCTTTGCCCTCAAATTTATCGTTCACATGGTTGGCGATTTACATCAGCCAATGCACGTAAGCCGGTCTGAAGATCAGGGTGGTAACAAGATCAAAGTAACCTTTTTAGGCAACCCGGGTAACCTGCATGGTTTGTGGGATAGCGGTTTACCTGAACATGAGGGACTAACCTATGAGCAACTGGCAGAAAAGGTAGATCAAGCGACTTCGGTACAAATCAAAGCATGGCAAAAAGATGATATGCTGAAGTGGCTATATGAAAGCTACCAGGTGAGCGAGCAATTATATGCAGACGCCGGCAAGAGCTCCGATTTTGATGAAGCATATTATAAAGCACATATCCCGGTTTTTGAAGAGCGTATGGAAAAAGCAGGTATACGCCTGGCTGGTGTACTTAATGCCATTTACCGTTAAAAAATATATCAATGCTATCCTTAAAAAGAACACTCATTGCTTTGCTGCTCCTTCAAATGGGAGGGAGCTTAGCATATGGACAGGCACAGTCTGATACTACACAACATATTGTAAGCGGCAGAAAAAACTCTGCAGCGCAGCAGAAAAAACCTTATGTGATTTTAATTTCTGCCGATGGTTTCCGGTATGATTACGCCGAAAAATACCATGCCGAAAACTTGCTGCACATGAGTGCGCAAGGTGTTCGTGCTGTGGCTATGTTACCAAGCTTTCCATCGGTAACTTTCCCTAATCATTATACACTTGTTACCGGCCTTTATCCATCTCACCACGGGCTGGTTGGTAATAGTTTTTATGATCCTGCAAAAAACGCAAGCTACTCCATGAGCGATAAAGCAAAGGTTAGGGATAGTAGCTGGTACGGCGGAACCCCATTGTGGGTACTGGCCGAGCAACAGCACATGTTGGCAGCAAGCCTTTTCTGGGTTGGGTCTGAAGCCGCCATTAAAGGCGTTAGGCCAACCTATTATTATAATTACAATGAGGATATCCCGATGGCCCGCCGCATCCAGATTGTTAAAGACTGGCTGAGTTTGCCGGAAGAAAAGCGTCCGCACCTTATTACTTTTTATCTATCGGAGCCCGATCACGCAGGACACCGTTATGGACCCGAGACACCAGAAACAGCGCAGGCTGTACGTATGGTTGATTCGGTTATCAACAAGCTAAGCGAAGCCGTTGCAACTACAGGTTTGCCTGTTAACTTTATTTTTGTATCAGACCATGGCATGACAGCTGTTGATCGTGAACATCCTTTAGCAACCCCTGCCGCTATAGATCCTGAAAAGTTTATTATCCCATCATCGGGTACGATGATCGATTTGCATGCAAAGAATAAAACGGACATTATGCCCGTTTATGAACAACTGAAAAAGGACGAGAAGGATTATCATGTATATCTAAAAACTAACATGCCATCTTATCTGCATTATAGCGCTAAAGATGACCGCATGAATAGGATGGGCGATATTTTTGTGATACCAGATTGGCCGAAAGTGTTTTCGAACCGTAAACCAGGTGCCGGTTATCATGGATTTGATCCCAAACTGGTGAAAGATATGCAGGCTACCTTTTTTGCTTGGGGGCCAAAAATTAAAAACAACCTTACAGTTCCTGTTTTCGAGAATGTAGAGGTTTATCCTTTCATTACTGATTTGCTGAGACTTAAAATCAGCGAACAGATAGATGGCAAGGAAATTTTAAAACCATTAATTAAGGAATAAAGAATTATTGAGGACTGGCAGTTTAATTATGCTGTCAGTCCTTGTTATACCAATGAAATCAATCAGCAAAAGCAGACATGAGCACCTGAGGGCCTCTATAGAGGAACTTGAGCTGCTTTTACAAGAGTCCCAAATAGGCGATTCCCCTTCCATATATAGCGATTTGGTGCAGGGAAAAGAACAAATGGAAATATTGTTTAAACAATACGAAACGTTGCTGGCGCAGGTGGCAAAAATAGTGCAGGACTATAGCAACCTTTCTGTGCATGTGAAAGGCGAATTGCTTGGTAAGCATTTAAAAAGTATGCAAAAACAAATGAAACCCACCGACCCATTGTACCAGCACTTGCACCTGGCTGTGCATTTTCTTTATAGCGCATAGATTTTTTGCGGTTTATAAGCCACATTTCAGATTGCTGCAAAAGCCGGAATTTATTATTACGATAGCGTGATTCCGTCCCTTTGGCCACTCCGGCTAATTATAAGATTTAAAAGTATTTGTTAAGAGCTGCTCTTATAGCTTTTAACTATCGTATATAGAATTAAATGATTGTGATTATCGTATCCAAAATCATAATTTTATATCACTATACAATCGATACCTGAACGTAAAGTACCTTAACATATAAACTTATAAATATGGAAAACGAATCAAATGACATCAGTAAATGCCCATTCTTTAATGGCGATTTGAAGCAAACAGTCGCTGGTGACGGTACGCGGAACCATGATTGGTGGCCAAATCAATTAAAGCTGAACATCCTTCGTCAGCACTCTTCTTTATCAAACCCGATGGGTGAAGATTTTAACTACGCCGAAGCTTTTAAGAGCCTCGATCTGGAAGCAGTGAAAAAAGATCTTCATGCATTAATGACCGATTCGCAAG
>CAHJXH010000338.1 GCA_903644075.1 Sphingobacteriaceae bacterium
AGGGACATGAGGTGGCATCACACGGTTATTATCATTCTGATTTTAAGCCCAAGCACCTGCTACAATCTAAATTAAAGCTCGAAGAATTAACCGGCAAACCAGTTATCGGTTACCGCATGGCCCGCATGATGCCGGTTGATGAGAAAGAAATAGAAAAAGCCGGTTACGTTTACAACTCATCTATTAACCCTACCTGGTTGCCGGGCAGGTACAATAACTTTAGTAAACCACGTAAATGGTTTTATTTTCAGAATGTGTTGCAGTTGCCATCGTCTGTATCACCGATAATCAGGTTCCCATTATTCTGGTTGAGCTTTCATAACCTACCTATGGGTATTATGAAATGGCTGAGTGCGGCGGCATATCGTAAGGATGGTTACTTGAACCTCTACTTTCACCCATGGGAATTTACCGATCTCGATAAACCTGAAAAATATGGCTTCCCCGGTTATGTGGTTAAAAATACAGGGGATACTTTTGTAAATAGACTAACCGATTTTATTGCCTGGGGGCAAAAGAAAGGTTATGCTTTTGGGAGGACTGATGAGTTTGTGAAAGTTATAAAATCATAGAAACTTGATTCATGTAAAGCGCGGGTGAGGTAGTGGGTTAAATGTTCTAATAATTTCACTAACTTCAATAACCAATTTACCTTTACTATGGAAATCACACCAACAAGCCTCCTTCCTACTTTATCCGTGCGAAATGGCAACGCAGCAATAGAATTCTATAAAAATGCATTCGGCGCAGCAGAAATATTTGTTGTAAAAAGCCCAGATGGATCAGTCATAGCACAACTGGCCATTGATGCCGTTAATTTCCTGATAGCCGACGAAAGTACAGATCATGACAACTACAGTCCCGAAACATTGGGCGGCACAACTATCCGCATGGGCTTACAAGTGATGGACCCCGATGTAACCCAGGCACGTGCCATTGCCGCGGGAGCTGAAGAAATTTATCCGGTAGCAAATCAGGATTATGGATACCGGCTGGGAAGGATCGTCGATCCGTTCGGGCATCATTGGGAGATATTTAGGCCATTGAAGTAATACGAGTTTAACTTTACACCTCATTGCGAGGTACGAAGCAATCGCGAACTCTACAGAGCGACTACGTTCATTGGGTATTGCTTTGTATCTCGCAATGACGTGCGTGTGAGCAATCGGTGAAATCACTCCTCAAAATCAGTGAAATCTAAAAAACAAAATACTCGCCTATCTTCCCTACCAATTCAACACCAATCAATCCATTGGTAGCAACTACATCGCATTTCTCCAACACATCATCACCACCGGTAAAAGTTGTAACCGTACCCCCTGCCTGGCGAACGATGACAATGCCCGCTGCAATATCCCAGGGCTTTAAGTTGTACTCGTAATAACCATCAAAGCGACCACAGGCGGTATAAGCCAGATCTGTAGCTGCAGAACCTAAACGGCGCAGACCGTGGCAATGTTGCATCAGGTCGGTAAACAGGGCAATATATTGGGGCTGTTTCGTAAAATCGTAATATGGAAAACCGGTAGCCAGTAAGCTATCAGCAATTTTAGGCGCTTTGCTTACGTGGATCTCTTTACCATTCAGATAAGCTGGTGCACCTTTCCAGGCGTAGAAACATTCATCGAGGTTTACCTCATACACTACACCGGCCACGAGTTCATCATACTCTTTAAGGGCGATACTAACTGCAAAAACGGTTAAACCGTGGATAAAATTGGTGGTGCCATCCAACGGGTCGATGATCCAGTTATAACGTTCGCCGGTACGGTTAATCGTTTTTTCTTCGGTGAGGAAACCGGCTTCGGGTAATATTTTTTCCAAAGCTTCAACAATCATCGCTTCGGCCGTTTTATCAACGTAAGATACGAGGTCGTTAAGGCCTTTATACTCTATTTTGTCTGAGTTGAATTTGGTGCGTTCCTGGCGGATAAAATCACCTGCCTGTTTGGCTACCTCAATTACCTGCAGGGTTATGGTTTCCAGCATGATCTCGTAGTTTTAAGTTAAATGAAAACAGTTTATGGATAAAAAAGCTTGCGAAAAATAAACTCAAAGCAGCAGCCGGGCGTGCCACAGGCGGGTACATATGCAGGTAAACAACCATCACTTTTAATATGGCCAGATTGGCAAAGAAACCAATAAATGCAACCGACGAGAACCTTAAGAACTGCTGTGCAGGCTGTAATTTAGATTCTGAAAATACCATGTACCGGGTGATCAGGAAATTGACCATCACTCCCAAAAAGAAAGAGATGCTTAACGACAGGATATAATTACTAACGTGATAATTAATAACCTCGTAACTTTCGCGCTTAAACAGGTTATGGTAGAATAGATAATATGAACCAATATCGACCAGAAACCCGGCCCCTGCCGATACGATGAACCGCAAAAACTGATTGCCCAGTATCTTTTGGCCTATAGTTTTATCCGGCATGCGTTAAGGCCTGTTTTTTACGGAAAGCATTTACACAAAGTGCTATGCCTCCAATTACTAAACAAAGTGAAATCAACTCGGCCTGGGTGAACGACAGGCTGCCGATATGGTAACGTGTATTTACGCGGATCAGTTCGATAAAGAAACGCTCTATACCGTTTAATATCATATAGATACCGAACATTAGTCCCGGCAATGGTTTAAGTTTATTGCGCAGGCTCCAAAGCACAAGGAACAATATAATACAGATCACCGACTCGTAAAACGAAGTTGGGTAAACCGGCAAACGCAGCTCATTGCAATATTTGCCTATACAATCTGGTATATGATTATTAAAATCAACCCCGTTTACGTTATGTGGGAATTTGAACGACCACATCCAATCAGGAGCCCAACTTAACCAATGGGGTTTAGGATCAAGGCTTGGGATTCCCCAATCACCATCGCCGCTCATTTGGCAGCCAATGCGGCCAACGCCGTAAGCCAGCATCATACCAGGCCCGCCTACATCCAGCATATCCAGTGGCTTAATACCGTTTTTATTGGCAATGTATAATACAGCTGCACCGCCGCAGATTAAACCACCATAGAAAGTTAATCCACTAAAGCCGATTAACATCCCTACCGGGCCTTTCATAAAATCGTCCC
>CAHJXH010000339.1 GCA_903644075.1 Sphingobacteriaceae bacterium
GTCATCAGCGTATTTTACCAGATCAGATTCGTAACGCATACCATCCAGTGATGTTGCTGCGTAGAAACCGGCCAGTGATTTTTTATTATCGTTAACAAATTTCAGAACCGCTTTACTATAATCAGTTAAATTGGTTTGGAAGATCGGCGTATATACTTTCAACAATGAATCTTGTTTACCGTTTGATGCAGCTGCTTTAGCCTGGTAATCGGCAACCAATTTGGAGTTTTTATCGCCATATAAATTACTGATCTTATTAAAATCCTGTATTTTTTGCGACTCGTCAGATCCGCTCACCTGGTAGGCGTGCGCAGAATCGGCCAGGTCTGTTTTAAAGTTAATTTCATCGCCGTTTTGGGCAATCAGGTCAAAAATAGCGTCGTTGGCACGTATTTTAAATAAGTTGCTGTATGGGGTTGATCTTTTAAACTCAAATTTACCATCGGGCGAGATTTGGGTCGAATCAACCACACTTACACTTGATGTATCTGCTGCTAAGAGGTAAACCTTTTTGGCTTTACCAAAATTGCTGATATCGCCAGAGATTTTAAATCCGTTTTTGTCCTTGCACGATGCCAGTACAGCTACCATTAATGCTGCGGTATAAATTTTATATGTGTTTTTCATTTGATGTTTATGCGTTTTCTAATGCTTTCATTAATAGTTGATTTGTTTTTTGCGGGTCGATCTTCCCTTTCGAGCGTTTCATAATCTCGCCCATAAACAAACCTAAAACTCCTTTTTTTCCTTTTTGGTATTCTTTAACCTTATCCGGGTGTTTTTGCAGCGCTTCCTGTATAAATTGCTGCAGGTCGTCGCTGTTTTCGCTGATCAGCAAATTTAGCTGTTCTGCCAGTTCGGCCACCTTTTTACCCGAATGTTTTAATAAAGCCGGGAAAAGCTTTTGTGCGGCCGTGCTGTTGTTAATCTTGCCGCTATCTACCAAAGCTATTACGTCGGCCAAGTCCTGAGGGTTTAGTCCCGATTCAATTAAAGTTGAACTATGCTCATTCAGGTATGATTTAACCGGCCCCATGATCCAATTGGCGGCCGATTTATAGTTTGCGGTATGCTGAATTAATTGCTCGAAGAACAAAGCCAGCTCTTTATCTGATGTTAATACCGAAGCATCGTAATCAGTCAAACCTAAATCTGTAACGTATTTATGATATAGCTCTGATGGTAAAGCCGACATCCCTGCTTTAACACGCTCAATATATTCGGGCGAAATACTTACAGGTACCAGATCTGGCTCGGGGAAATAACGGTAATCGTTAGCCATTTCCTTGCTCCTTAAAACAGAAGTCTCGCCGGTATCTGCATTAAAATTTAAAGTATTTTGATCAATGTGACCTCCATTCTCAATCACAGTAACCTGGCGCAGAAACTCATGTTCAATGGCACGCTGCACATTACGAATAGAGTTAAGGTTCTTTACTTCGCAGCGGTTGCCATATTCGGTTGCGCCTTTTTTGCGGACTGAGATATTTACATCGCAACGTAAGCTACCTTCTTCCATATTGCCATCGCAAATATCGAGGTAGCGTACCAGCTTGCGGATCTCGTTAAAATACAGGGCTGCTTCTTCCCCACTGCGCATATCGGGTTCTGATACAATCTCTAATAAAGGCACACCTGCACGGTTCAGGTCGATCAGGGAGTTTTTATCGTCCTGGTCGTGAATGCTTTTACCGGCATCATCTTCCATATGGATATGGTGAATGGCGATAGCTTTTTCGGTACCATCACTCAAACGGATCGGGATACGGCCGCCAATACATATCGGTTGCTGATCCTGCGTTATCTGGTAACCACGCGGCGAATCTGCGTAGAAATAGTTTTTACGGGCGAAGGTATTGTATGGATTAATTGCACAGCCACAAGCCAGGCCCATTTTTACCGCGTACTCAACCATGCGCTCATTGGCAAAGGGCAAAGTACCAGGGTGACCGATTGACACCATACTTACATGGTGGTTTGGCATTGCGCCGTAAGCAGCCGAATCTGAACAGAAGGCTTTGCTTTGCGTTGATAACTGGGCATGAACTTCGAGACCTATTACTAATTCGTATTGCTCAATTACCCTGTCTGATATTTCTGTCATAGCAAAATTCGGTTATACATGATTAGCATCATACATAACGCTCTATAGTTATTAGAGTGCAATATAGTGTTAATCGGCATAAAGTTTAAAATGAGTTACAGAAAATGCGACGATTATTGTAGCAGAAATTTGTGTCTGCAGATTTACAGATGGGCTATAAATAGTCAACGCGCTAATCTAACTAACTGGGAGTAGTTAAACTAACGCGTTTATAATTGGCTGGCCAAATCTAAATGTTATTTCAAAAAATGCAAAGTTTTTTTGAATGTACATGGGGCTGTCATGCTGAGGCACTCGAAGCGTGGTGTAGAGGGCCTTTACGCGCGACACTTCGAGTGCCTCAGTGTGACAGCCTGCGCTTTGAAAAGCTTGTCATTATTAAACCCGTACGTCATGCTGAGTTTTAAAATCCGCGGCCTCTAAGGGGGCAATGACATGTTTGAAAATCAGCCACTTAATAAACATGTCATAGGTAACTTGTTTCAGCACCCCACACGCCAGGTTTATAATTTGTAAAGTCTACGACCTGTCCTGTGGGTTCCCGAAACAAGTTCGGGACGACGGATGGAGAAAATTTGTCATTCAGAACGCAGTGAAGAATCTTCTGCTGTAAGCAAGATCGCTATACAGATCGAGAAGATTCTTCGCTATCGCTCTGAATGATAAGTATTACTTGATAAAAACTATCAACGTCATGCTGAACTTGTTTCAGCACCCCACATGTTAGGTGTACAGCATACTAAGCAAACTTGTCTGTCCTGTGGGTTCCCGAAACAAGTTCGGGATGACGGGTGGAGAAAATTTTGTCATTCAGAGTTATAAAATCCGGGGCCTCTAAGGGTTCAATGACATGTTTGAAAATCAGC
>CAHJXH010000340.1 GCA_903644075.1 Sphingobacteriaceae bacterium
TGGTGGTTAAAGTTCCGCCCTGGATATTGCCAATTTCAAATAACGATTCGGGACTTACCTGCAGATCTGCAAAATATTGAAAATGACGCTGGAAAGGGTTATTAATACCCGTGCCCCTATTGTCAGCAGCAATTAAATTACAAGTCCCCTTATTAGTCATTGCATTTTGGAACCAGGTTT
Organism: Sphingobacteriaceae bacterium; assembly: GCA_903644075.1. Classification (GTDB taxonomy): domain Bacteria; phylum Bacteroidota; class Bacteroidia; order Sphingobacteriales; family Sphingobacteriaceae; genus Mucilaginibacter. The sequence goes on from CAHJXH010000340.1 coordinate 181, forward strand.
CGGCGATTTTGTAATAATTAAGATAGTCAGTCCGGCGGGCATAAACGCAGCCTTTGGCTTCGTTGCCTTTTCGGGTAAAAGTAACACTTCCGTATAAGCCGCTTACATCAGTACGTATGGTTTGATAGCCACCCGCATAAAGCGCCAGTTGCCCTATTAAAGCATCACAAAATGTTCTGGACATACGCTCACCGCCAATATTACCTTCACCTAACCTGTACATCAGCGGTTCTACAGCTTTCAGTGAGGCTATCAAATTGTCATAAATATCAAAGCGTGATGATAGTGCATAATCGGTAACAACCTTGTTTTCATAACCATAAGGCACATCTCCAAAATGCTGTATCAGTTGAAAATAACAAAAAGCTCGTATGGTAATGGCTTCACCATACAGCTGGGTCCAGTCGGTAGCTTTACCAGCCGCAACATCAGCCTTATAAGCATCCTTGGCTACTATTATGTCTGCCAATCTGCTGGCTTGTGCAAGCGTTTGGTAAAGCGCATTAAACCCTGGCGTTGCGTAATCAACCGGTAACTGATCTGTTTTTAATTGGGCATTGAGGTTATTGCTGGAACCATCTTCCGGGTAATATTCCGCATCAGAACCCACAGGATCATTCCATCGATAGCTGGACATAATACAGTTTTGGCGATAATTAGCATAACACCATGAAAGTGATTTAAAGGTTTCGGTGGTGGTTGAAGTAACGAAGTTATCGTCAACACTGGATGGAGAGGTTGCGTTTAAAAAGTCCTTTTTGCATTGCGTAAAGGTTAGACACAAGGCAACCGCTGCTATATATTTTATATGTGATTTCATTTTTTGTGTTTTAACTGTTAGAAATTAAGGTTCACGCCCATAATAAACGACCGCGCCCGTGGGTAAGCACCATAATCAAGGCCGGTAGTTGGATAAGTAGAGCTATTGGCATTATCATTAACCCCCACTTCCGGATCGAGCCCGCTGTAGCCGGTAATCGTGAACACGTTATAAACACTGCCGTAGATACGCAGGCTGTTTATATGAATTTTTGACAGTACGCTTTTAGGCAATGTATAACCTATAGTAGCGGTATTTAAGCGCAGAAAAGAGCCTTTTTCGATACCCAAGGTTGATGTAACACCTGTTTCACTATAGGCTAAAGGCAAAGAAGCCCCAGTGTTTGCGGCATTTAACTGGTCGGGCGTTTTCAAGCGAACCAACTGCCCGTTCTGTACATCGTAAATTTTATAGGCATTGTTAAGTATAGCCAGTTTGTTTTCATAAACACCCGCTTCTTTCGGGCCGTAAAGCGAAGCCAGCTTATTAGCATTATAAATATCGTTACCAACACTGTAGTTAAAGTTTAGCCCCAGGTCTATATTTCTATAGCTTACATTAAAATTAAAACCACCTGTAAACTTCGGCGTAGTATTGCCGATAACAGATAGGTCGTTATCATCAATCTTGCCATCGCCATTTAAATCTTTATACTTAGCCATTCCGGGGTAAGCATTTTGGTTAGCAGGGCGATCAGTACCTGTTGCAAGGCCATGCATCACACCGGCAACAGCTGTGCTCACATCAGCAACGCCTGGTTTTAGCGTGTACAACCCATTGCTGTAAGTAAAATCGGCAGGTGTGTAATAACCAACATAAGTTAAGCCTCGCACCAAGCCAACCGGGCGGCCCGGTACCAGGACATAATCAGAAGCCGGGTATTGTGCGGTACCGGCCCAAGCCGATCCATAAAGCGGGTTAACGTTATCGGCAAGCTTATCTACCCTGTTTTTGTTGAAGTTGATGTTACCGCCCGCAGTGATACGCCAATCTGTGTTTTTGTAAACAGTACCCAAAAGCGAAATCTCGATACCTTTATTACTTGTTTGCCCGATATTGGCAAGTGTATTGGTAAAGCCTGTAATGCCTGGGATAGTGGTGTTCAGCAGTAAATCTTTGGTGGTATTCCAATATACATCAACCGTACCCGACAATTTATCGCCAAACAAAGTAAAATCAGTTCCTATATCGCGTGTAACGGTGGTTTCCCATTTTAAATTTGGATTAGCCAGGGTTGTAGGTGTAGCCAGCTGGTAAGCCGGTAACAGTTTGTGATTGATATCATACTGCGATCTTGGATCTGTTACAGAACCCCAGGTTTGTGCCTAAGCGCCTGCTACGATGTTATTATTACCCACTTCACCGTATGCTACGCGGAGTTTTAAATTGTCTACCCACTTAATATCTTTCATGAAATTTTCCTGTGAGATCCTCCATGCCAAAGCCGCGGCAGGGAAATAACCCCAGCGGTTATCAGGTGTAAATTTGGAAGAACCATCGGCACGAAATGTTGCTGTAAACAGATACTTGTCCATAAAGGAATATAGCACCCTGCCGAAGTAAGAGTTAAGACGGTCTGGAAAATTTACACTTGAAGAAAATGTGGCCGTACCGGCTGTAGAATCATATTGATTGACCTGTGCAAAGGCAGTTTGCTCGGTAAAATTTGAAGGAAAGTGGTTAGCCTGTATCGATATGCCTGTACCGCCCGAATTTGAAACCTCGGTACCTGCCAATACATTGAATTTATGATCTCTGTTGATGGTAAATTCATAAGCTAATGTATTTGCCCAACGCAGGCCCCAGCTGTCGTTTTTACGGTAATCTACGTTGCCAGCGTATAATTTATTACCGGTTGCATCATCAATAAAGTTATTATAAATAGCACCCGACCAGTATTTACGCTGCCCCCAAAAACCGTTTCCGCTAAAATCTGTATGGTAGGTTAAGCCCTTAATAATCC
>CAHJXH010000341.1 GCA_903644075.1 Sphingobacteriaceae bacterium
ATACTTTGGTTTTCAGGAAAGCTTCAATCTCTATCAGCACATTTTGATTGGTGTACGGGCGCAGCGGGTTGGCATCGTTGCGGTTATTTAAATCGGGAATGGTGATGATGGTAATATGACCCGGCGCAACCTCGTTGTAATTATTGCCGATGTAACTGGTGTGGTTAAGGCATTTTACTTTCTGTATAGATGGGAAAGCCTGCAATATCAAATGCTCATAATCCCATATCGTAATGCCTCTGTCCTTGTGCCTTAAACGCTCACTTACCCGCACGTAATACTGCTGATCACTTTCTACCGGCTTACCACCGAAAGAAGTATAAGGCTGTGTTACCTTTTTAACTGCCGCATCGGCAATAACCAACTTGCTGATGGTTTGTGCCGGTAGTACATTATTCATAAAATCGGGCGCATTGTTGTTGGGCTGATAAATAACTACGGCTGCCTGGGTATCTACCGAAAGCAGTTTGCAAACGGCCTCTGGCTCGGTAGTTACAGCTGCCCTAATCCAAAGTAAACCTGCGGGTAAAAGTGTATTATCGGTACTGGCATCAGCAGGTAAAACAAAGGAGATAATACCCGATTGGATCAACTGTAAAGTAGCATCACTTACCTGTGTTTTGCTAAAATCTTTCCATTGGTTATTGCTGAGGTAGCTCCAGGTTACATGGTTATCCGGTTTGTCTTCCAGCGGATCGGTAGTCCCCTCCAGCACCTGGAACAAAATAGATACACTTTGCCCGCCTGCTATATTTTGCAGGCCGATATAGAACTCACCTATATTTTCTGTTTTTGCGGTCGATTTAAATTGCGGCAACAAAGCTACATTTGAACTACCGCTTAAAAAACTATGCTGCTCTGCTTCGCCAAAAGGATAAAGGTGGAAGAATTGCAAATCGCGATTTTCAAAGCTGGCTTCATTAGCAACTGTTACATTCGAAATAGCGTGCGCTTTATAATGCATGCTTAACAATTGGATTATGGGCGTATAAGGTTTAACCGGTGGTGCAGCATCGGTTGGCGTTTTTGCCTGGCTTATTAAATATTTAGTATACGCTGCCTGGTATTCATCGTGCCCAAATGTATCTGTGAGCACCAGTTTGATGAACCCTTTATTGGCTGTAATAGCGTATGGCAAGTAAACATCCTCATAGTTTGCAAAAACGCCATCGTTAGGGCTCATTAAGCTGCCAGGAAAGGTAATTACATTTGGGTTAGATGTAGTGCCAACAATAGTGTCATACCATTTATACTGAATAAAATCGGCCAGGATACCTACATTGGTGGTCACCGGTTCCCATGCTCCTTTGTTGAGTGCCAATATATTTACCTTGGGGTTCAGGTCTGTAATAACGTTTAATACGTTACCACCATAATTAACCGAAGTACCATCAGAAAAATCAATATCCTTTGCTGATACCGGGATATTCTTCCACTCTACCTGGAGTTGCAACTGCGCGTCCTTCTTTTTAAAAACCTCCTCGTTTCCAATAATCATCGTGTCGCCCTGCTTAGGCGTAGTACCGAACGGCATAAATGGTTTGGATGGATCGAGTACGCCGTTATCGCCAAATAACATCAGGTTCTTAATACCTGTGGTGATACTGTCGTCACTTTTCAAGCCAACCTTTGTTTCTACTTCTACCGTGGTGATCTTAAAATCTTTCATCAGATCATAAGGATATGGTATAGTGTTATCATTGTTTAAATACACTTTTAAAACAGGCACATCCACATTAAATGTCCCCCCATGCACTTTAGCAGAATAAGCAACAATAGCAGGTGCATCGCCGGGGATAGTAAACGAGAGTGTGGTTGCAGGTGTAGTTGTTGCATCAATCACCCCTCCGTTGGCCCAGGATGGCGAAACAACAGTATACCAACCTTTTGCCGTGGTAAGGCTTACACTGATATTATTGATAGCAGTGATCTGGGCCGATGTTAGAGCCGGCACAAACTTTACGTTCACCAATCGCTCACCTTCTGCCAGCGAAAGGTAATGTGAAGCTATCGCGAAGCCAATATTGGCCGTGGGTATATTAACAGAGGTAAGCGCGCCATCCGAAAACGTTTTACTAGTAAAGGGCTGCCATTCGTTGTTAGGCGAAGTCAATTTAGCACCTAAGCCATCTGCCGAATTGATAATGGGGGCGGCAAATAATCGCCCGGTGTTATTTACGGTGCCAATTTGGTCGGCACTGCTGCCTTTGTAAACACTCATTAAAGAGGCTATCTGGGCTTTGTTAAAGAGTGTGTCTTTGGTTAACGCATAGGATACATCTTTGCCCAGGCTATCTTTTCCGGCTTTAAATAATGTGCCTGCACCTAATTGGTAAGCATCAACCTGGTTGGCCAGTTGTACCAGTATATGTGCCTGGTTTAGTGTGGCGGGTTGTGGGCTGAGTTGTAAAACTTCTTTATAGTAAAAATCAAGATGTCTTTGGGTGATGGTATTGGCATCAGTCTGTGCATTTTTATATAAACGCAGAAAAGTTAGAAACAAAGCATAATGCGCAGGGTGGCTATCCCAGTTAGATAAGGTTTGCAACAAGGTGGTTTGCGCGCTGTTAAACAATTTCGACAAAGCCATCAAAAACTGATCGAACAATCCCGAAAACAAATTATGGTTAGCCGCGTGCATTAGCTTACGCGACGAGCCCCAGGTTAAATCGCCATAAATACTGGTATCTACAGGTAAATGATGATAGAAATCGTGTAGTGTTGCCGCACCATTTAACCATAGCGGCGAAAGGTTTTGCGCTATCAGGGTTGATACTTTTAATACCGGCCTGTTAAGCACCAGCCAGTCAGGGTTATCAACTTCTTTAATTAAATGCTGTTGTTTGGCTCCTTTATAATCGGCCAGTAGCTTTTGCAGGGCTAAAGATCGG
>CAHJXH010000342.1 GCA_903644075.1 Sphingobacteriaceae bacterium
TTAACATCAGCATCATAGTTCCCTTGAAGCCATGAGTTTACTTTCTGAAGAATGGTTGGATCTAAAGCCTGCATTTATGTGATTGTTTTATGTTTTTCAGCGTTATTAATTCTGCTAATTCAAATATGATAATAAAAAGTATTTTATATAATAGATGGGAACCTATAATGTTTAAAATATTCTCGGAAATTGTACAAAATGCTAAAGCCGGGCTTTAAGCTAAGTAAAAAGCAATGAAATTAATCATTACTAAACCACCTCTGCTACAACGAAAGTACTGCCACCAACAAAAACCAGATCTCCATTTTGTGCAGCAGATTGCGCCGCCGCCAAAGCTTCTTTTACCGAAGAGTAAGTTTCGCCTTTTAAACCAGCGTCAACAGCTTGTGATTGTAATGATGAAGCATCTAATCCACGCGGAATATCCGGCCTGCAAAAATAGTACGTGGCCTCTTGCGGCAGCATTTTTAAGATCTTGCTTACATCCTTATCGTTCACCACACCAATCACAAAATACAGGTGATTATATTTTACCGAAGCAATGTTTTTTAGCACTTCCTGTATGCCTTCGGGGTTATGCCCGGTATCGCAAATGGTAAGTGGATTGGTGCTCAAGGTTTGCCAGCGGCCTTGCAGGCCGGTAATACCCTGCACATTTTTAAGTGCGGCGCGTACATGGATATCAGTAATCTCGAAGCCCTGCTTACGTAGCTCAGATACAGCTGTTAATACTGTTTTTACGTTTTTAAGCTGATAACTCCCGGTTAAATCCAATTTGTATTCAGTTGTCGGTTGTCGGTTGTTAGTTGTCGGTTTTGGGGTGGCGTCTAAAGTTAAATACTTGTCAGATTTATCTTTTACTTCGATCTCCCAGCGTTCTGATGCAAAAGTGAGCGGGGCGTGTTGCTGCTCTGCTTTCTGCTCAAAAACCGGGGCAACTATCTTTTGGTATTCACCAATAATAACCGGGATGTTGGGTTTGATGATACCCGCCTTTTCGCCTGCAATTAGGGGTAGGGTATCGCCCAGTAAATTCATGTGGTCCCAGCCGATGTTGGTGATTACGGATACGAGCGGAGTAATAATATTAGTCGAATCCAACCTTCCGCCTAAACCTACTTCGATGATGGCAATATCAACATTGTTCTTCGCAAAGTGATCGAAAGCCAAAGCAATTGTCATCTCAAAAAAAGAAGGTTCAATGCTTTCGAAATCCGCTTTATGGTCAGCCACAAAATCAACAATAAACTGCTGAGGGATCATCTCACCATTAATACGGATACGTTCGCGAAAATCGCGCAGATGGGGTGAGGTATACAGTCCGGTTTTATAACCAGCCGTCTGCAATACAGCAGCCAGCATGTGCGAGGTTGAACCTTTTCCGTTGGTGCCACCTACGTGCACGCTTTTAAATTTATTTTGAGGATTATCTACCAATGCGCACAGCGTTAAAGTATTGGTGAGATCAGCTTTATAAGCTGATGAGCCAACTCTGGTAAACATGGGGAGTTGGGCGTATAGATAATCAATAGTCTCTTGGTAATTCATGATAAATAGTAGCAGTGGCGAGCGGCAAAGAAAATATTATAAAACTTTTCCTAAAGGCCCGTCTTTGATTACAAAATTAGAATAACCGGGACATGATCCGGGCCATAATTTTACAATTAGTTTATTCCTAATAATCACCTCAACTTCCTGTAAGGCCTCGTCGTCAGAAAGCCTCCAAGTTAAATCAACTTCGTCACCATTGAGTAGAGGTGCAATGTTTTCTTTTATAAATTCCTGGGGATTTAAGAAAGGGTTTTCGTCGTCGAACTCCCATTTCGTTTCTAAATGAGAGGGGCTTTGATTATAAAGCCAAATATCTCCGATGATATCCTCGCCATCACGCAAGTAAGCGTACGCAACTCTGCCGTCATCTTCAATAACAACAGAATAACGTCCATTCTGAGGGCAAGTAATATTTAGAAAAAATTCGGTCATCTATGTAAGATTGCTATCACAAAGAAACGTCATTGCGAGGTACGAAGCAATCCCCAATTTACAGAGCCGCTCTGTACAGTTCGTGATTGCTGAAATTGAAAATTATTGCGCTTTAAATATAAAAGTCACCTTACCCTGCTGCATATCTGGTGCAGTGTCAGATGCGTTGAGCTTGGCGCCTTTTAGTGAATCTTCACATTTTTGCAACAAATCGTAATCGGTAATAGTTGTACCGCGACCGCCTGCTTTGGCATATATAACGTTGCCATTTTTATCAACGCGATAATCAACCACAACTTTACCTACCTGGCGTTTGCCATCGGGTTTTACAGGCGAGTTTACAAAGCTACGTTGTGATATTCCTGTACCGCCATTGCCAGAGCCTGTACCGTCATAGTTATCAGCTAAAGTGCTACCTGTAGGTTTGCCCTGGTTGCCAGGCGTAGCGCCGTTACCATCGCCTTCGCCGGTGCCGTTATTGGTTATGCCTTTGTATAGGGCATTTTGGTTTACTACCGCAGGTTTCGGCGTTGTCTTGGTTACCTCTTGCTGGGCCTTTACTGTTTCGCTTGGTTTTTTATCGTTGCTTACTTCTGGAGCGTCTTCGTTATTCTGGGTAACCACTTGCTTGCTGCTGTTATCAACCGGCGTAGGCTGATCGGTTGGCGGGGCAGGGGTTACTTTATCGGGCTTGGTGTGGTTGGCATGCTCGGCTGTAGAAGGTTCTTCGGTGCTCATGTAATCGTTGCCCATGCCTTCGTCAACGGTACCGTAGTTAACCAGTATTCCTCCCAGCAAGAGGTAACCAA
>CAHJXH010000343.1 GCA_903644075.1 Sphingobacteriaceae bacterium
AAACAAAATAATGGAAATATATCATGATTGATCATTGCTTTTTTAAACCGCTTTTCATTTCATCTTCATCAAGTTCACCTTTATCAAAATATTTTTTCATCAGGCTTTCATCGTTACTTGCAATTGATTCACTAACTCACGATGCAATTCATCTGCTCTTGCTTTTTCTTCATCACGACGGGCACCACCAATACAAGCATCAAACTGGTGTTTGGCGATGGTATTTAGCAGGGTAACAGTTTGCAGTGCGTTGCGGCTTGCGTTTTTACCTTTTTGCTCAACCACGTTGCCGTTATCAATATCATCCTGTACATAACCCACGATCAACTTTTCGCCGATACGTTTAATCATGTCATCGCGGTAATCAATTGTTTCCTGAAAGTTATGGCCGGTATCGATATGCACCAGCGGAAAAGGGAACTTGCCGGGGCGAAATGCTTTTTGGGCCAGGTGCACCAGCGTTATAGAATCTTTACCTCCTGAAAATAAAAGCGCAGGTTTTTCAAACTGGCCTGCAACCTCGCGTAAAATATAGATCGCCTCTGCCCCAAGCTCGTCCAGGTAATCCAGGTTGTACTTACTCATTTGTTATTAAATTATTATTATGGCCAACATGCAGCCCACATTCTTTTTTCGATTGATCTTCCCACCACCAGCGGCCGGCCCTAAAGTCTTCGCCGGGTTGTACGGCACGGGTACATGGTGCACAGCCAATGCTAGGGAAACCACGATCATGCAGTACATTGTAGGGTATATTATTTACGTTGATATATTCCTTAACGTCCTCCAGCGACCAGTTATATATAGGGTGAAATTTAACAATTTGATTTGATTCATCCCACTCAATTGGCTCCATAAATTGGCGGTTGGCAGATTGCTCGGCCCTGATACCCGTTATCCATAGTTTATTTCCATTTAGAGCACGTTTTAAAGGTTCAATTTTGCGAATGTTACAACATTCCTTGCGGTTCTCAACCGATTCATAAAAGGAGTTCGGACCCTTGGAATCCACCATTTTTTGTAATGCTTCGTGCTGTGGGTAATAAGCGTGGATTGGTTTGCCATAGATCTCCAATGTACGGTTCCAAACGTAATAGGTTTCGGGGAACAGGCGGCCGGTTTCTAGAGTAAATACTTTAATGGGAAGGTTGTTTTTGAAGATCATGTGCGTTATCGCCTGATCTTCCCAACCGAAACTGGTAGAAAATATGATTTCTCCCGGGAAAAGCGCTGCCAGGTTAGCCAGTGCTTCTACCGGGCCGAGGCCTTCTGTATGTTGTTTAATATGTTCGAGAACTTTGCTCATTTCTTAAATAACCTTTAATACAAAATTGATGATACTCTTTAAACTAATGAGTACCACAATTACAGCAACCGACATCATAATGGCTTTGGTCGAGATCTTGTTAGAAATCCTTGCAGCAATAGGTGATGCCAGCGCACTACCTAACACTAAACCCGCCACCGACTCCCAGTGAGCCCCGTTTAGCATGGCAATAAAGGTAAGCGAGCTCATTAAGGCAATAAAGAACCTTGATAATTTGACCGTACCTAATGAGAAACGTGGGTTACGGCCACCAGCTATTAGTGATGATAACACGATTGAACCCCAGCCACCGCCGCCAACGGCATCGATAAAACCACCGCCTAAACCTAAAAACCGGATATTTTTAATTTTGGCCGATTTTCTTTTTGCTTTCAAATCCAAGGCCTTACGAAATATAACAATGCCTAAAATCAGCGTGTATAATGATACTAAAGGCTTGGTATATTGTGCATAATGCTCTAATGACGAGATTAAGTAAGCACCCGTCATGGCACCGATAATACCTGGGATAAGCAGCAGCCAAAATAGTTTCCAGTTGATATTATTCATGCGGTAGTGCATCCAGCCGGCAATACCATTACTGAGAATCTCTGATAAATGCACACCCATACTGGCAGTAGCAGGAGGGATGCCCATGGATAAAGAGAACGTGGTTGAAGTAACACCGTACGACATACCGATAGCTCCATCGATAAATGCAAATACAAAGCCTGCACCTAAAAAGTAATAGAATACAGGATTGATATTCTGCACAAAACCTTTAAATTCCGGATCGCGGGCCCATAAAATGGATACCACAATGGCTATAGAAGCAACAATAGTTCCCCAGATAATCCAGCGGAACATGTTCTTAAATTCGGACTTTTGTTTAGGTTTAACCAATACAGAGGTTACCTCGTTCAGTTTTTTAACCTTATCGCTAAAGTCGCCTTTAAGCGAATCGCGCAGGGTGCTGAGCTGTTGCAGGGTCGTATCAATTTCCTCAGGAAGGCCTTCGTTTAAAACTTCTTTTAAGCGTTTGGCCACCGTTGGCGATTTACCATTGGTTGATATTGCAATCTTTAGATCTCCTTTTTGGACTATAGACCCGAGGTAGAAATCGCAAAGCGAAGGTTTATCAGCTACATTGATGAGCAGGTTGCGGTCATGCGCTGCCTGGCGGATAATGGCGTTTAAAATATTATCATCTGTTGCGGCAATTACCAGGTCGGCGTTATCAAGATCCTGTTCTTCAAATTGCTTTTCGCGGATGGTAATTGTTGGGTTTTCTGTTGCCAGTACATATACTTCTGTCGATACCTTTAGGGCAATAACAGTTACCTTTGCAATTGGGCTGTTTTTGAGAAGGGCAGTCAGCTTTTCTAAGCCAACATTCCC
>CAHJXH010000344.1 GCA_903644075.1 Sphingobacteriaceae bacterium
CTCAGGGGCTAAATTGCTCTGCCTGCCTGTGTTGGTACGTCCGCCGTTCCAGATACGCATAGGGTCGCGCACTCCCTCTTCATTTACAAAATAAACTTTTTCTAATGCGGTGTTAAACATTACCGTATTTTTAAAATCTTCATCGGTAATTAAAATACTGAATCCCTTGCCCCCAAAAAGGTTAATGATACCGGTTGGTTTTAACCAGATAAGCGGATCATTTATAAGAGCATTGTATACTTCTGCGGCCCCTCTTGGTGGGATAGTTATAGAACTTTTTGAGATCACCCCTTTCAGCTTATCGGTTATTTCTTTGGCGTTTTTCATAAATGATAACGTGCGGAGTAATAGTTCGAGGCTACTTAATGACTTAATCATACCTAATGCGCCCGAGCCCAGGCCTGCAAAGCCGATAAAGATATCTGCCAGTATGTAATCCTCATTAGGGCTGATCACTACATGAATACATTTATCCCGAAGCTCATTGACTACACGGATATAAGGGTTAAGGATAGGAAGTGGAATTGGAAAATCGGCTAATTTAGTGTCCATAGTTTTGGTTTTAATACGGTTAAGCCATTTTAAAAGCAAGGTGCAGCAATAGAAGCTTTTATTATGGCAGGTTTTGGTTAATTGATAATGGTGTTAAAAATTGTGACAGGAGTCAGCTAATTAATGTATATGCCTATTAGCTTATTACTAATAAAGGTAGAGCATATAACTTGTAGCTATAAGGGTGCTTTCACCCTTATAATTACTATAAACTACCCTTATTAAAGTGGGGAGAGAAAATTTTGTCAAAGTCGGGGTCGCGGGTTCGAATCTCGTTTTCGTTCCAAACAAGAAAGCCCTTCAAAAATGAAAGGCTTTTCTTGTTTTGCAATATTAGTTTCGATAAACAATTTTATAACAATCTGAAACCGAAATATAAACCCAGTACCGGGCTAAGAAGTCTTATGCGGATCACCGAGTGGATTTTCTGCTTGTTTAAATAAAGCAGCTTCGCCTTCAGCCAGTTTTTCAGGAGCGTGCGGACTGGGAACAGGTGTATTTGTGCCATCATTCATAGGTGGTACTTTAACTACAATTCTCTTTCTTTTGGATTTTTCCGGCTCTTTCATACTTACACAAGTATCAAAGTGCTCTATTGTTTCAAATTCATTTGTTTAGGTATATAACAGGTTATACTTTAATTATCTGATAAATTAGCTCAACAATCATCTTAAATCAATCAAAAGTTGATTTGATCCAACCCCAGAGTTCAACACAGCACATTTAATTCATTATCCTTAATTTAGCGCCATGAAACACGAAGAGGTAGTTGCAGCACTTAAAGTAATTGCAGACAAAGGATTAGCCAAGGGAATAAGCGCAGAGGATTTGCAAAGTTTAAAAGCATATACCCTGATTGATATTATAGTAGACGCCAAAACAAAAAAAACAACCTACGCTTTAACCAAAAAAGGCCGCGTAATGCTGAAGGCAAATTCGAAAGATCAACAAGCACCCGAAGATAATTCAGCCGAATAAATACTGTACTATTTACCTTGTTAGCACCGAATGAAAGCCCTTTGTTTCGACACCTTTGGCAGCCCTGATGTTTTGTATTATGGCGATGTGCCCGATCCCATTATTGGCGCAGACGAAGTGCTGGTTAAAACAAAGGCTATAGGCTTAAATTTCGCCGATACTTACCGCCGCAATGGCAACTATCATTTAGTAGGCCAGCCGCCTTTTATTGCAGGTTATGAAGGTTCGGGCGAGATCGTAGCAGTAGGCAAGAACGTTAAACACCTAAATATTGGCGACCATATTGGCTTTGCCGATGTGCCTTTAGCCAATGCCGAATTGGTTGCTGTCCCTGCAAGTCATGCTATCCCGTTACCCGAATATATCAGTTTCGAAACCGCAGCAGCTATATTGTTACAAGGTTTAACAGCCCAATATTTAACTAATGATAGCTACCAGGTAAAAGCAGGCGATGTTATTTTAGTACACGCGGCAGCTGGTGGGGTTGGCCAGTTATTGGTACAGTTAGGTAAACATTTTGGCGCTACGGTTATTGGCTTAACCTCATCAACAGCCAAAAAACAGATCGTACTAAAAGCCGGTGCCGATGATTGCTTTTTATACAACGACAACTGGAAACAACAAATCATAGATAAATACAAAGGTGTTGATGTGGTATACGAGAGTATAGGCAGCACCTTAATGGATAGCTTCGAGGTAACCAAAACTGGTGGCACTGTGGTTTTCTTTGGTTTTGCAGGCGGCGACCCACCATTGATTGATCCGCGGATGCTGATGGATGCTTCAAAAACCATAACAGGCGGCGACCTGTGGAGCTATTTAACATCTGCAGAAGAACGTATAAAAAGAGCTTCTACCTTGTTTAGCTGGGTAGAAAAAGGAATTATCAGTGTTGACATCAGCAAGAAATTTGCATTGAGTGATGGTGCAACTGCGCATACTTTTTTAGAGAGCCGCCAAAGCACCGGGAAAATCCTGCTGATCCCTTAATAACTTCTTTAAAAAGCTACAAGCCTCCCCTCCCATCAATTTAGCTTATCTTTGATGCCAATCCAACGGTACATGATAAAGCAAGCGCTCGATAACTTAAAAATAAATGCCCTAAACCCCATGCAGGAGGCCGCCATTGCTGCGGCTAAAAAAGGCGATGTAATAT
>CAHJXH010000345.1 GCA_903644075.1 Sphingobacteriaceae bacterium
CTGCCCTGCTTTTTACTTTGTGCCAGCAAAAAAGCCGGGGCCAACAGTAAAACTAATATCAAAAAGCGTTTTAACATGCCTTATTCGTAATTCTAATTAAACCGATCAAATTTTTAACCTACGCCAGTATGTCCATAACCGCCAACACCCCTAACTGTTTCATTCAACACTTCAACCGGCTCCCAATCCACCTTCTCGTGTTTGGCTATAACCATCTGAGCTATGCGGTCGCCAGTATTTATTTCAAATATTTCTTCAGATAAATTAATCAGCAACACCTTTATTTCACCCCTGTAATCTGCGTCAACAGTGCCTGGCGAGTTCACTATACTTATGCCGTGCTTATAAGCCAGCCCGCTACGCGGGCGTATTTGCGCCTCAAACCCCTCGGGTAATTCAATATGCAGTCCTGTGGGAACCAGTTTGCGCTCCATAGGCTTCAGCTGCAATACTGTTTCCAGGTCGGCACGCAGGTCCATCCCGGCCGCATGGATAGTTTCATAACCGGGCAAACCGTTCTTTGATTTATTAATAACGCGGATGATCATGGTTTAATAAAAATAGCCTTTAATTCTTTTCTTTCGGATAGTAATGCACCACCTGCAAACAATAATAATAGTGCATTACCTGCAAATATATTACGTTTAAATACATAGAACGACAATATAACGAGTATAATTGACGTAACAATATATGTAAGGTTCTTTTTTAGGTGATATGGAATAGGGTAATTTTTTTGCCCCCAGATATAGGATAGTATCATCATAACAGTATAAGCAGCAAACGATACCCAGGCCGATGCCATATAGCTATATTTAGGGATGAAAATGACATTAAAAACTATAGTGACAATGGCACCAATACCAGAAATATACAACCCGTATTTAGTTTGATCTGATAGTTTATACCATACGGAAAGATTCATGTATATACCTAAACTCACGTAACCGAAAACCAGCGGAGGTACAACATCCAAGCCTATCCACAAGCTTTTGTTACGCACAAAATATTTCAATACCTCTATATTTGCCACCAGTGCTACAAATATTATAGCAACAACTATTACAAAATAGTCCATAATACGGGCATAAGTTGCCCCCGAATTTTTATTTTTAGCCTGACTGAAAAAGAAAGGTTCTGCCCCTAACCTGAAAGCCTGAACAAAAATACTGAGGAAGATAGATATTTTAGCACACGCGCCGTAAATTGCTACCTGATTAACACTTATATTTTGCGGCAGCATTTTGCTTAGCAGTAATTTATCCAGGTTTTCGTTTACTAAAAACGACAGATTAGCAATAAGTACCGGCCAGCTATAACTAAACATGTGGAGCAGCATTTTGCCGTCGATTTTAAATGACAGTTTAAACAATTCGGGCAACAACAATAATAGTGTAATAATACTGGCTATAAGATTAGATAAAAATACATAACCCACCCAACCCTTTACAAACCATTGATTTATTAGGCCTGTCCCAGTAAAGTGATGTGCTGTCCAAAAAGGTAACCCCCAGATAAAGGTTAAATTGAGTGCTATGAAAATAATGATATTAATAAATTTTATTAATCCATACCGGCCGGGTTTCCCATCGGCACGCAGCTTGGCAAATGGCATAACGCACCAGGCATCAATAACCAGTATGGCAATAAAATATTTAGTATACCTTTCAAAATCGACGGCAGAAATTTTATCACCTGCCTGTATAAACACAGCAATTTCACCGGTGAATGGCAATGTAACAAGCAGGAATAAAATTGTGATGCCTAATATCGCATAAAAAGCATTATTATATACTTGCTGCTTTTTGTCTTCGTGCTTATTCAAATACCTAAAGAAGGTGGTTTCCATACCAAATGCCATTACAGCGTTTATTATGGAAACGTAACTGAACATAATGGTTAAAACACCATATGACCCGTTTTTGTAAGCGGAAGTATAAATTGGAGTTAAAAAGAAACTTAGCATTCTGGATGCAATGGTGCTTAACCCATATACAGCAGTTTGCCCGGCAAATTTTTTAGCGGTTGACAATGGTTTTCAATTTAGGATGATACAAGCCTCCCTTTTATGGAGGCTTGGGAGGGGTCATAACCCCCGTTTCAATATCTCGAAATTACGATAGTTTTTTAATTTGCCTTCCTGGCTTTCAACAAGGGTAACATGCGATGTTTCTGATCCTTCCCGGCAAAAGTCAAGAAATAAATCTAACAGGGTATCATCAGCTTCGGCTTCAATATTTACGCTGCCATCTTTTTCATTCCTTACCGTACCCTTAACCCCTAATTGGTTGGCAACCGCCTTAGCGGCCTGACGAAAACCTACACCCTGAACTTCACCTTGCACAATTATATCCAAATGTTTCATAAAGCCCTGCTAACCATCTCTAAGTAGAGATAAGGTGCAAATATAGTAATATAGCACCACCCAAACCCTCCGTAAAAGGTAGGGCTATAAAGTATTTTAAAAACTTTATCTCCCTTAGTGGAAGCTAGGGGGGCTTTTTAAATTAACGGTTTAACAATACTTTCTGCGGTAAAACTAATACCATCCAGGCCATTTATCAGGTTTAGGCCG
>CAHJXH010000346.1 GCA_903644075.1 Sphingobacteriaceae bacterium
CGTTTAATTCAGTTTGTCAATTAGATGTCACTACGAGCGATTTGTTACGTTTTAAAACCACATAATTTGTGCGCAGGCTATCCGCTTCATTTACAAGCTTTTTAATAGTTTGAGGTGAGTTGCTGCCATCGATTATCAATTTTTTGTAACGATAGTTCTGATTAATAAAATTTATGCTGCTGTGCGGGTTACCTGTATAATAAATATAATCGACCGGTAGTTTCTTCGGCAATTTGGTGAATTGCAGATGGGGATCATAAATTAAAATACGGTTATTTAAGAACTGAATGAGCGAAGAATTCTTCCTTAAATAAGTAACATTTAAATTGTCATTAAATGTCGAAATGTGCACGTTTTCTACTCTATTGCTATCAATACAGGGCTGAATAGAGTATTTGTAATTTGCGTCGGTAACCGGTAGGTCTGTAAGCAAAATTCCCTGGTTTCCATTTTTAAAAAGTATACCTTGATGCTTGCTCAAACTATAAAAAGTAATGCTTTGCGTTTGCATACTTTTTATCTTCTGAAAGCTTACCGAAGCGGCTGTAACTAAGAGACAAATTAAGCTCAATCTTAACAGCCAAAATTTACGGTTATACACAAAATAAAAGAATGCCATAACCGCGATGAACAGCAGCATGCAATCGTAATTGTTAAACCATATTTTATCTAATGAAGAGTAAGGCTGTTGCTCAATCAGCTGCAAACCTTTATTCATCATCAGGATAGTTTCTTCCAACACCCAGAATATAGCCTTACTGATATAGGGTAATTGCGGAACTAACAAAGCAATGATCCCACTGAACAGAATAACTTCTGAGGGGATAATAATAAACAGGTTGCTCAGTAAAAAGTATAAAGGAAACTGGTGAAAGTAAAAAGCACTCAGCGGAAACGTGATCACCTGTGCAGCAAGCGACGCTGAAATATAGTACCAAAACTTACTTACGTATTTATTCTTAAACTCGAACCATTTGAAGATAACCGGCTGCAGTATAATAAGCCCAAGCACCGCCAGGTACGAAAGTTGGAACCCAACATCGCTAATCAACAGTGGATCATATAGCAACAAAACAAAGGCAGATAAGGCTAATAGGTTAGCGGTATTGGTATAACGGTAGCCGGCCTTCCCCAATATAATCATGCTGATCATTACTGCGGCGCGGCAAACCGCTGGAGAGAAGCCGGTAAGCAAAGCATACGCCCAGATCAGTATTATAGAAATGATAGCCTTAGCCCATTGGCCATATCGCGATCTATTTAAAAAGCTCAGTATAAAACTGATGAATACAAACACAATGGCCACGTGCGCACCCGAAACCGAAAGCACGTGCACCGTTCCCGTTTTAGTGTAGGCTTGCAACACGTCGGGGTTTAAATCGGCTTTATAACCCAATATTAAGGTTGATGCTACGGCCGCCGCATTGGTATCAACCATATTGGTCTTAAATTTATGAACCAGTTGCTGCCTCAAATTAATGGCATAAGCCATCACCGGGTTCCCTGCATCTTTATTAATGATCTTGAACTGACCCGGGAATAAAAAGCTCTGCTCATAAATATGCTGGTTAGCCAGGTATCCCTTGTAATTAAATGCGCCGGGATTAAACGGTGGATCAACCGGTTTATACTTGGCCGGGATTAACAACTCGTACCCATATTTAAATTGCGTTACGCTATCGGCCATAACGGTCAGTAGTATTTTACCGCGGGTTAGTGTGGCTGTTGTTTTGTTATTAGCCTGCACAACATTGGCGCTGCAATGCCAGTATTTGCCTTTAAGCGTTGGTTCGCTATTGATACTTACCAGTATGTGATCTGCCTTTTGATTGGCATAATAATCCGCATAGTTGCGGTCATCATGCAACTGTACCGTTGTAATGCCAATTGTAAATAAGAGCAGGTGGATTAGTAAACCACCAACCCATTGATAATGATAAAGCTTAAATTGATTATAGAGTAAGTTGAGCAAAACAAACACTGCACAAAAACAACCGGAAACAACAAGAGGAATTGATAGGCTATGGATATTGAAAAACAACGCACAAAATATACCGGTTAAAAAGGGGAGGGTATATACAACAAAAGGCACTTCACCTTTATGCTCGGCAATCATTTTTAAATTGTGTAAGGTTTAATAGCAGTTATTACTGCTTAAGGCTAAGTAAGGGTTTTATAGGATTATTAAAAACCCATTTGCTGTCGCAAGTTTAGCGAAGCGTAAATGTGGCGCTGTTTATTGAAAGCTTTCAGCTTTCGTAAGGTGAAACCTTACACTAGTTTTACGACAAGTTAGAAACTTGCGGTAGCGTAGTTTGAGTCTAAATAAGTTTTTTAGAAAATGTTGAATACTCAGGAGAACCCTCAATAACCTAATAATTGTGGCATCTTGATTTTCGGACAGCACAACTCTAGCCTCAGCAGAAACTTTAATAGAAAATTGAGCAGCCACGAGTTCTTTTTGGTTACTTTTTCTTGCGGAAAGAAAAAGTGACATCCA